>NZ_RAQK01000003.1 GCF_003610455.1 Sulfitobacter guttiformis
CCTGATCCGGCGTGCCCTGACCAGCGATCATATAGGTTGCAACCGTCCAAGGTGCACCCGCGAAGCCGATGAGGGTTGTTTCGGCGGGCAGTTCCTTGGACAGGATTTTCACGGTTTCATAAACAGGCGAGAGGTGATCGTGGATTGCATCGGCAGGCACAAGTTTGTCCAGCTCCGCCTGTGTCGTGATAGTCGACAGGCGCGGGCCTTCACCGGTTACAAACCAAAGGTCAGCGCCCAATGCCTGAGGTACAAGAAGGATATCGGCGAACAAAATCGCCGCATCGAATCCATAGCGGCGGATCGGTTGCAGTGTCACCTCGGCGGCCAACTCGGGATTGTAGCATAATTTCAAGAAATCACCGGCCTGCGCGCGGGTGGCGCGATACTCGGGTAGATAGCGGCCGGCTTGACGCATCATCCAGATTGGCGGTGTTGGAAGGGTTTCACCGGCAAGGGCGCGAAGGATCGTTTTCTGGGAGGTCATACAGCGTCTCTATCTTTGAATTTTTGTTGTCCTACCTTGCGTCAAAAACCATGCGGGATACAAGAGTTGTCAGGTTTGGTTTACACCGTTAGAGATTGATTATGACATTGAAATTACCCACCCCCGCCCAACCGCTGATGATCGGCACCCGTGGATCGCCGCTTGCCCTTGCGCAGGCGCATGAGACACGGGAGCGTTTGGCAAAAGCTTTTGATCTGCCGTTCGAGGCCTTCACGATCGTCGTGATCAAAACTACAGGGGACAAGATCATCGACCGTCCGCTAAAGGAGATTGGCGGTAAGGGTCTTTTCACCCGCGAGATCGAGGCGGATCTGATCACCAACAAAATCGATATTGCGGTGCATTCGATGAAGGACATGCCGACGCTCCAGCCTGAGGGGTTGATTCTCGAGACCTACTTGCCGCGCGAAGATGTGCGCGATGCGTTTATCTCCCCTACAGCGAAATCTCTTGCCGACCTGCCTGCTGGCACTGTTGTGGGTACTTCCAGCCTGCGCAGGCGTGCGCAATTGATGCTCAAGCGTTCGGATCTCGAAGTTGTGGAATTCCGCGGTAACCTTCAAACTCGTTTGATGAAGTTGGAGCAAGGAGTGGCGGCAGCAACGTTCCTCGCGATGGCGGGCCTGCGCCGCCTCAAAATGGATGATGTTCCGCATACTGCGATAGAGACCGATGTGATGCTGCCTGCGGTGGCGCAGGGTGCGATCGGGATTGAGCGACGTGTTGACGATCTCAATGTGGCAGAAATGCTCGAAGCGATTCACCACATTCCAACAGGCCATCGCCTCGCGGCGGAACGATCGTTCCTGCTGGAGCTTGACGGGTCATGCGAAACGCCTATCGCCGGTCTGGCCGAGCTTGAGGGCGGGACGTTGCATCTGCGCGGTGAAGTTTTGCGCCCCGACGGGTCAGAGGCGTTGAGTGATGCGATCAGCTGCCCGATTGAGGATGGCGCCAAAGCAGGTGCCGAGATGGCGAAAAATTTGCTGTCGCAGGCAGGTCCCGATTTCTTCGATTGGCGATAAAAAAAGCGCCGGTTCGGTGAGAAACGGCGCGTGTTCATAAACCGGAATGACGGCCCGCAAATTGCGGGCCTTTTGCGTTCAGGCGACTGCGTGGCTCACGGCGCACTGCTTCCACAGATGGCTAAGGGCATTCACAAGATGTTCAATGTCCGCATCCGTGTGCAGTGGCGAGGGGGTAAAGCGCAACCGCTCGGTTCCCTTAGGCACGGTGGGATAGTTGATGGGCTGAACGTAAATATCCCATTCGTTCATTAGATAATCAGCGAGCATGCGGGTTTTGACCGGATCCTTGATCATCACAGGAATGATGTGACTGTCGTTCATAAGGTGCGGGATTCCTGCACGGTCAAGACGGGCGCGCAGCTTTGCCACTTGTTCCTGATGGCGCATCCGCTCGTCCTGGGATGTTTTGAGGTGCATGATTGATGCGCGCGCAGCGGCCGCAACAGCCGGGGGCAGGGCGGTGGTGAAGATAAACCCGGAAGCAAAACTGCGGATAAAATCGCACAGCGCAGTGGAGCCGGTGATGTAGCCGCCCACGACACCGTAGGCTTTGCCCAGTGTGCCCTCGATCAATGTGATGCGATCTGCAAGGCCTTCGCGCTCCGAGATGCCACCGCCGCGGGGGCCGTAAAGGCCAACGGCGTGCACTTCATCGAGATAACTCATTGCGCCATATTTTTCGCAAACTTCAACGATTTCGCGCATCGGGCAGATATCACCGTCCATTGAATAGACGCTCTCGAAGGCGACTATTTTCGGGACGTTCGCGGGCAGTTCTTTCAGCTTTGCTTCGAGGTCTTTTACATCGTTGTGGCGCCAGATCACTTTTTTCGCTTTTGAATGTCGGATACCTTCGATCATGCTGGCGTGGTTGCCGCTGTCGCTGAGGATAACACAATTCTCAAGGCGCGATCCAAGACACGAAAGCGCGGCCCAGTTCGATACATACCCTGAGGTGAACAGCAACGCCGCGTCCTTGCCGTGTAAATCGGCCAGTTCGGCCTCGAGCAGCAGGTGGTCGTGATTGGTGCCCGAAATGTTGCGTGTGCCGCCGGCACCGGTGCCGGTGCGCTGCACAGCTTCGCACATGGCCGCAATTGTCAGAGGGTTCTGTCCCATACCCAGATAATCATTAGAACACCAAACTGTCACATCACGCTTCTCGCCCTTAACATGATTGGAGGCGTGCGGGAACTTGCCAGCCTTGCGTTCAAGCTCCGCAAAATAGCGGTAGTTGCCATCGGATTTCAGCTGGTCGATCTGTTCGTTGAAAAGAGTGTCAAAGTTCATTGGTTTGGTCCTGTCTTGACGTCGGGGTCGAGGGGAGCATCCAGCGCCAGAGCTTGGCATCGGGCAGGGGTACCACCATCAACCAATGTTCAAGTGCGGCCAGAACCGCGAGTGCTGTTAGCAAAGAAAACCCGACCGTTGTGGCGTGAGTTTCGGAAGAAATCAGGCGTTCGGCAAAGATCGCTGCTGTCACGCTGAGGAATGTAACGCCAATCGGAAAAGCCATCGTAATGGGTCCGCGGCGGAAGTATGATTTGATATGGTCCAGAGGGGTAGGCACGAATTCGGTGTTGATGCGGGGCACGCCGAAAAACAGGTTCAGCTTGGCCGAGATGCGAGCGACAAACAGGATGACATATGTCCAGAAGCCCACAGTATTTTCTGCATGCGCGGCGATCATCGCGACAGCCAGCAGAGACGCGACCAGCAGTAATTCATGGCGCGAAATCGTATCCCACGCGCGGGCAAAGCGCGCATATCCGGTCAGGGTCTCCGGGCAGGGGCGTGTTTCGGGTCCCGTGATTATACCCGACAAAAATGCCAGTTCGATCCATCCCCAGATTAAAAGGACCGAGAAAAACGCGATGTAGGCATTGGCGACTGTCATCACCTGCGCGCTTATCCAAAGACCGGCAAACCCCAGCGCAAAAAGCGGGACTGACAAAAACACATTACGCCCGTGCGCCACCAGATCGCCTGCGTCGGCCCGCCGCACAATCAACAGGATCGCACCGGTGAAAAACCACCAGGCGAACAATGCTATTACCGCTGCGGACCATGCGTTTGTCATCAGTACGTCGGCTTCATAACGGTGCTGGCAGGAACGTCGTTCTTGATCGCGGGGATCGTGAACAGCGCGATGAAAGCATAAGCCGCCTTTGCCATGCCGCCCAAGCGGGTGAGCGTGCCACCAATGCCGCCACGTGCTTTGCCTGCCGCGACCTGACGCGAGGCCAGCTCCATCCGGTCAAGGTTCGGACGCCAGCGGGCGTGGTCAATATCGAGGACAAACGGAAAAATCTGACGTGTACCTTCGGAGGTTTTGCGGAACACTTCCTGCCCGTACCACGTCACATCAACGCCGAGTGCCTCATGGAATACGGGCCGCTGGTGGTCGCGTACCCACATGGTGGAGTAGACAGCGGTGAGGAAGAACTTGATCCAGAGTTTGTTCACGAACGTCTCGGTCAGCTTTGGCTCGGTCTTGATCAATAGGGCGAATGCTTCACCGTGGCGGAACTCGTCATTGCACCATTCGCGGAACCACTGGAAAATCGGGTGGAATACTTTGTCGGGATGCTCTTCAAGGTGGCGATAGATGGTGATGTAGCGGGCATAGCCGATCTTCTCGCTCAGATAGGTTGCGTAGTAGATGAATTTGGGACGGAAGTAGGTGTACTTCTTTTGCTGTGTCAAGAACCCCAGGTTCACGCGAATGCCTGCCTCGCGCAGCGCATCATTGATGAAACCTGCGTGTCGTGCTTCGTCGCGCGCCATCAGTTGGAACAGTGTCGTGATGTCGGAGTTTGACCCGCGGCGCTTCATCTCTTTGTAAAGGACACAGCCCGAGAATTCAGCAGTACATGACGAGATCAGGAAGTCGATGAATTCCGCCTTCAGTTTTGGCTCCATCCCCTCCCAGTCTGCCTGCCATTTATCAGTTTTTTTGAAATGGCCTTTATTGGGGTCAGATTGCATTTCAGCAATCAGCGCATCCCAATCCTCTCGAACGGGCGTCACGTCAAGCGCGTCCATTTCTGCAAAATCGGTAGTGTAGAAACGCGGTGTCAGAAGCGTGTTCTGCATCGCAACCTGAGTTGCCTCATCGGATGTGATCATCGTGGAATCGAGAGCATCCTGCGCTGCAATCGCTTCTTCTGCCGTGTCGGCATAGGCAGAATGAGACGGAGTTTTAGTTTGTACATTCATGACATCACCTCGTCGGAGAAGGAGAATTCGCACAGTTCCATAAATTCGAAATCACCGGTGGCCCGGGTCCACATCTGTTCGAGTTTGCTTGCGCGGGTGATGGTCGCAATGCGTTCTTCCACAACCAGTTCACCGTATGGCGCCATAATTTCAGCGCCATGAACCAGCACGGAATCGCCGGGATTTACCACAGCTCCGTTGAGGAATTTTACATGTGCGGAAAGCTCTTCAAACCGGTGCGAGATCGTGACCTCGCAGGGCGCTTGTTCTTTTGTTCTTGTCAGTAGTCCCATGATATTCAGTCCCTTGAATAATGGTTGCGTATCAGCCGATCAGCCGGGCAAAGGCTGCGACATTGTCTTTTCCGTATCCGATCAGCTCGAGCTGCCAGCCGGTACTGTCGTCGATCACATCCACGCGGCCGCCATCACGGCGCACGATGCGGATCGGGGCATTGGGATCTGTCTGCTGGACCTTACGCTCGCGCATAACTGCAACCCAGACCACGTCGATAAAGCCCGCTTTATCCTCCGTTGAAGTGGCAATTTCTGTGCCGGCTTCATCCAATAAAACGATACCACTACTGCGGTCGCCTGCAAAGGTAACAGTACGTTCTGCAACGATTTCCGGCAGGGACGCTATCGCCGTGGGCGGCATGCCCGTCAGCTTGGCAAAGGCGACGAGGGCCAGCGAAGCAGCCATCAGGCTGAACATGGCGATCACCAGAAAACGCGGGACCATGTCGCGGTCGCGCTCTTTCATCTGGTTGGCAAGGGATGCTGTGCGGCTCAGGTTCATAGCGGTCACTCTGCTGCTAAGGCGCCGGTGGCACCTTGATGTGAATCAATTTTTTCAATTTTCGGCGCGAAAACCCGCGTCTCGGCGGCTTCTGAAAAGATCGCTGCAACGCGGGCGGCATCGGGGATCGCACGGAACGAAGGTTGTGCACGGGCAATGTTCCACGGGCGCACATGTGGCCATGTCATCAAATAGCTGAACCGCGTTTCGCCAATCAGCTCGAAACTGATGGTGCCGTGACCGTTCTTTAATGTTTTAAGTGCGGCATTGCCAATGCAGACATACGGCAGGTTCAACGTCATGGTGAGTGCTGCACCGATGCGCATGCCGACCCGCTTGTTAGTGAGAGTGTAGACTGTCGATTTGGCCTGAACATAGGCCATTACATAGACAACCAGACAGGCAACTGCGCCGGCAATCAGCAGCGGGATGCCGTGACCCATCGCAGTGGGCAGCGGGACGGTGGCGGATGACACCACCGCACGCCAGATCGCGAGCACGATGAAGTAGCCCATAATCCAGTTCATTTTCCACGCTTCTTTGGCAAGGCGCAATGGTGCGGGCGCCCCTTGCCAAAGGATATGTTCGCCTTCTGGCAATGCTTCGGGAAGGCCGTGAACAGGTTCGAATTTGAAGTCATCGTGATGCATTTTGTTGTCCCCTAATGGTATGATCGGGCTGGTGGCTATCCCAGCCCGAAAGCTGTTATTTACAGTTGTGGTTCAAGGCGCTTTGGATCGGCGTAGAGTGTGCCGCCGCCGTAGTAGGCCATGATTTTTTCTTCTTCGAGCAGGGTGATGCTATCAGTGCCCTTGATGCCGGGTACGGTGTCAAAGTTCGCACCGTAGAGCGACCGGACAACAACGCGGTTGGATTTGACGCGGGCAAAGTTGAACGGGATCAGGCAGGTTTTGCCAGTGCCTTCCGGATTCAGATCAACTGTGAGGAAGCGTACGTACTGCTCGGGGACGTCGATCCACATATCAGTCACGCGGCCCACAACTTCGCCGTCACCTGCAACAACAGGTTTACCACGCGGGTCAGTGCCTGCGGAAACGGTGAATTCTTCCAGCATACTCATCGGCTGGATTTTGTTGTGGCCATGTGCATCGAGTTCGGGCCAGTCTTTGCGCGGCGCCCACGAGGCGGGGCCAACGCCGTCGATCATCGGATTGCCGGTCGGCTCATAAGGGGAGCCCGCAGCCTGTGATGTTTGCTCCAGCGCCAGATTGTCGCGGTCGCCGCGCTGGCCCGAGGGCAGTGTCAATTCACCGCGCCCGTCGCGCAGATGGAACGTCTTGTCCGATGGTACAGGGAAAGGTCCCTGATTGGGCGCGATCTGTCCATCGTCGGTTTGCAAAGGATAGCCTTCGCGCATGTTTTCGGTCTGGAGATAGTATACCAGCCCCGCAAAGAAGATCCAAAAGAGCCAGATTGCGGCGCTTGCCAGATCGAAGTTTCCAAAAAATTCTGTGCCAACCATTAGGGGGTCCTCCGTGTTGGGATTGTCGTTACGTGGGGAAATCGGCAAGGCCAACGCGCCCTGCCTGTGATGTCGTGTTGCGCCGTGTCCGAACCAATGGACCCACCGCAATGAGTGTCGCAAAAAGAAGGCCGATTTCGATGTGATAGACCACCGAATAGCCGGTCGTGGCGTTTTGCATGCCTGGGCCGAAGGTGCCTGCCATCGCGGCAGAGTTGACTACATCGCGCAGCGCCCCGCCGATAAAGATCGATAAGCCGGCGGCCGTGGCCTGCGCTGCACCCCATGCCCCAAGGGCAAGCCCCTTACCGGCGAGACTGCCTGTTTCCAGGGTCATGGCGGCGGTGAGTGTCGAGATAGCAAACAGGCCGGAGCCGAGACCGATGCCAAAAGCCCCTGCAAAAAACAATGTACTGCTATCTAGCGGAGCTGCAAAAACTACACCGCAAAACGCCACGATCCCGATCAAAAGACCCCGTGCAGACATCATGTAAGTGTCCATGCCTGCCTTGAGCCACCGCGCAGCGAAACCGAAACCGATTAGCGCGCCAAACGCCCACATTGCAGTGAGCAAGGTGGTAGCCGAGACTGAAAGCCCCAATACTTCACCGCCATAAGGCTCCAGCAGGACATCCTGCATATTGAACGCGAGCGTGCCAAGAAAGACGGCGACCAACAGCCGCTTTGCGTTGTTGTTGGAGGTCAGATCACGCCAGGCCTCGCCGAATGTAGGCTTGACAGCTTCGCGCTCGGCCTTTGTCATCGGGTTCATTCGTTCCTGCTTCCACAGGGCTACGACATTGAGAATGACGGTGACAACAGCAGTGCCCTGTACAACCTGAATGAGGCGTAGCTGGCTGAAATCGCTCAGCAAGGTGCCGATAATGATGGCAGAGACTGCCATGCCGACCAGCAGCATTACATACAAAAGGGCAACAACCTGGGGCCGCGTCTCGTCCGTTGCACGATCCGCCGCCAGTGCCAGACCTGCGGTTTGCGTCATGTGCATGCCCAGTCCGGTAAGCAGGAAGGCGAGGGCTGCACCAACTTCACCTGCCCATGCTGGACCGGCAGCTTGTTCGCCGTTCAAAAGCAACAGGCCAAAAGGCATGATCGCAAAACCGCCGAACTGCCAGAGTGAGCCGAACCAGAGATAGGGGATACGCTTCCAACCGATGGCAGAGCGGTAAGTGTCAGAACGAAATCCGAGAAGGGCGCGAAACGGGGCGACCAGAACGGGAATGGCGATCATGATCGCCACAATCCATGCCATCACGCCCAACTCGACGATCATCACGCGGTTGAGCGTGCCGAGCAGCATCACCGAGGCCATCCCGACCGAGACCTGAAACAGCGACATGCGCATCAATTGACCCAGTGGCAAATCATCACTTATCGCGTCCGCAAAAGGCAGCGAGCGCAGTGAGAGAGCCTTCAAACCTTTCTTGGTCGGGATCATCATGATCTGAATTCCAGTGCGTTAGAGATGTAGAAGCCGGAGGTAACCCGGCCCAGATCGCGCAGCTTTCCGCGCTTGAGCTTGCTCGCGATGGAGGCGGGCGTGTGCGGCACCATCGTAGGAGAGCGATCGGCACGAGGAAAAAGTTTGCCTGCGCGCCACATAAGCATCAGCAGTGGTGTGCGCGGAGCCACGGTAAAGATCATCTTTCCCGACAGGCGGGGCGCTATACCTGCCAAGATGTCGGAAATATCTTCGGCTGTGTAATAGATCATGCTGTCCATCGCGACGACATGATCGAACGACCCCAACGCCGGATTAAGCATGTCGCCGGCGGAAAAGTTGACCTTTGACGCGACTGCGGTAGGCGTGCGATTGTTCGCGATATCAACAAGTTGGGGGGAAATATCAACGCCGGTCACATCGGCGCCTCGGGCGGCAAGTTCAAACGCCAGCGCGCCTGTGCCACAGCCCGCATCAAGAATGCGTGCACCGCGCAGATCGCTTGGTAGGGCTGCGATGATGTTTGCACGCATCTGGTCGCGCCCTTTGCGCACCGTCGCACGGATGCCCGACACGGGGGCGTCAGATGTCAGACGCTCCCATGTCTGGGTTGCGGTACGGTCAAAGTAAGTCTCGACGCGTGCTCTGGTGGCCTCGTAGGTCATCAATCAAATCCAAGCAGATCAAAGATTTCGCGATCGGGTAGGGATTTTGGCGCCAAAGGATCGGTACCTGCCCACAAGGTCTGCGCCAGACGGATATACTCGGCCTGAACGGCGGCGATATCGTCGTCCAGATCCATCTCGAACAAGGTTTTCTTCTTGAGGCGGGAACGACGGATGGCATCAAGATCGGGCAAGTGCGCCAGACGGTTGAAGCCGACAGTTTCGCAATAGCGGTCGACCTCGTTGGTGTCCTTGGAGCGGTTGGCGACACATCCTGCCAGCCGGACCTTGTAATTGGAGGACTTTGCCTCGACTGCCGCGATGATGCGGTTCATTGCATAGATGCTGTCGAAATCATTGGCGGTGACAATGAGCGCACGGTCTGCGTGCTGCAAGGGTGCTGCAAAACCACCACACACCACATCTCCGAGCACATCGAAAATCACCACATCAGTATCTTCGAGCAGGTGGTGCTGCTTGAGCAGTTTCACGGTCTGGCCGACTACATAGCCGCCGCAACCTGTACCGGCGGGCGGGCCGCCGGCCTCGACGCATTTCACGCCGCCGTAGCCCTCAAATACGAAATCCTCGGCGCGCAACTCTTCGGGGTGGAAATCTACCTCTTTAAGGATGTCGATCACCGTGGGAATCAAGCGACCCGTCAGCGTGAAAGTGCTGTCATGTTTGGGATCACACCCGATTTGCAGCACGCGTTTGCCCATCTTCGAAAACGCGGCCGAGAGATTTGAGGAAGTCGTGGACTTCCCGATACCGCCCTTGCCGTAAACGGCAAAAACCTTCGCGCCTTCGATCTGGTCGGCGGTATCAAGCTGTACCTGAACAGAGCCTTCTCCGTCCTGACCGCGTAGTTGCGGAATGCCTTTATCAAGTGGGCTCATGTTGGTCTCCCTAAATTCAAAATCGGTGAGGTCATTCGGCTGCAATGCCCTCGAGTTGGTCTTCTATTGCGTCGGCTGCGTTTTGCAGCGCGGCGAGTGTGGCGTCGTCAGGTGTCCAGTATTTGCGATCGGATGCTTCCAGCAGGCGGTTGGCCATACGCATGGATGCCTGCGGGTTAAGATCCGACAGGCGTTTTCGCATCGCCTCATCGAGTACGAATGTCTCGCTCAGGCGCTGGTAAATCCATGGATCGACCTTGCCTGTGGTGGCGGACCAGCCAACGGTATTGGTGATGTTTGCCTCAAGGATACGCACACCTTCATGGCCGTGCTTGAGCAGCGGCTCGTAGAATGCGGGGTTCAGATTGCGCGCGCGTGTCTCGAGCGAGACTTGATCGCGCAGGGTCCGAACCTTGGTGCCGCCAGTTGTCTGGTCGCCGATATAGACGGGCAGTTCCTTGCCGCCCTGAGCGCGTTTGACAGCTGTGGCGATGCCGCCCAGCGTGTCGAAATAATGATCGACAGACGTCACTCCCAACTCGACCGATTCAAGGTTCTGATAGGCCAGATCAACTTGCTTGAGGGTATCTTCAAGGAGTGCGGTTTGCTGGCTCGCCTCGCCATCGGTGCCATACGCGAAACTCTTGCGCGCTTGGTAGGCATCGGCCAACTCGCTCTCGTCCTCGAAGGCCGAGCTGTCAACAAGCTGGTTCACGTTGGAGCCATAGGCACCTTCGGCATTTGAGAAGACGCGCAAAGCGGCGGTTTTCATATCGCAGCCGTTCGTTTCCATAAACGCCAGCGCGTGGGCGCGGATCGGGTTATATTCATGCGGCTCGTCAGCCATCGCACATTGGTAGGCTGCATCGGCCAGCAGTTTGGTCTGGAGTGGCAGCAGATCACGAAAGATGCCCGACAAGGTCATAATCACGTCAATGCGCGGGCGGCCAAGCTCTGCCAAAGGTACAAGGTTGGCGCCACATAGGCGACCATGTGCATCGAACCGTGCGGTGCAACCCATCAGACTCAGCGCTTGTGCGATCGGTCCGCCATTCGATTTGATATTGTCGCTGCCCCACAGGACCAATGCCACGGTGCGCGGCATGCAATTATGGGTGCGCAATAGCTCGTCGGCCTGCTTTTTGCCGCTCATCATCGCTTCGGCAGTTGGCATGCGGAAAGGATCAAACGCGTGGATGTTGCGGCCCGTTGGCAGGATGTCCGGCGCGCGGATCACATCGCCACCGTGCACAGGCGCGATGTACTGAGCGTTAAGAGCTCGCATAAGTGCGGGTAATTCTGCATCCTCACTCAAATGGCGCTTCGCTGCCTTACGCTCTTCGGCGTTGGAAAAGCTCATCTGGTTCAGGGTCGTTTCGATATTCTCGGGCGTGCCGGTGCGGCCAACGATGTGTAGACCCTCGGGAATCAGGCTCGCCTCGGTTTCCAGCAACGTCAGCCACATGGCATTGATGTTGCTGGCGTCCATATCCACTGCTTCGGCCTGTGCGGAAATAAGTTCTTCAAGGTCGCTCCGGTCTGTTCCGGGGGCAGTGCTACGCCACTGGTTTAACGACTCCTTTAGGGATGTCAGACCCTTATACAGACCCGCATTTTGAAGTGGTGGTGTGAGGTAGGTGACTGTTGTGGCGCCAATGCGGCGCTTGGCCAGTGTCGCCTCGGAGGGGTTGTTGGCGGCGTAAAGATAGATGTTCGGCAGGTTGCCCATCATCCGGTCGGGCCAGCATTTTGCGCCGACGCCGTTCTGCTTGCCGGGCATAAACTCCAGCGCGCCGTGCATTCCGAAATGTAGAACAACATCTGCTTTCAGGTCATGTTTGACGTATTGATAGAAGGCGTTGAACGAATGGGTCGGGGCAAAGCCGCGCTCGAACAACAGGCGCATTGGATCGCCCTCATAGCCGAAGGTTGGCTGGATGCCGACAAACACTTTGCCGAAATGTGCGCCGAGGATAAATACTTCGCGGCCATTTGCCTGAATTTTGCCAGGCGCAGGGCCCCACACGGCTTCGATTTCTGACAGCCATGGCGTGCGTTTTACGAGTTGGTCAGCGCTCACAGTAGTGGCAACATTGGCCTCTTGGCCGTAAATCTCGCGGTTGCCGTGAAGAACAACCTCGCGCAACTCTTCTACTGTGGCGGGGGGGCTCACGTCATATCCGCTGCGCCTCATCTCGTGCAGGGTATTATGGAGGCTTTCGAATACCGACAGATAGGCAGCAGTGCCCGCAGCGCCGGCATTTGGAGGAAAACCAAACAGTACAATCGCGGCGGTTTTATCAGCGTTGCGTTGGCGGCGCAGAAGCCCGAGGCGCATGGCCTTGTCTACCAGCGCGTCGATCCGCTCGGGGCAGGGGGCCATGGCTTTGACGGCACCGATTGCGTTGCATTGCACGGCGCAACCGTCACACCCGTCTGCACCGTGACGGCCCGCAAAAACGGTCGGATTTGTTGCGCCGTCCAACTCGGGCAGTGCAATCAGCATTGTGGTCTCGATAGGGCTGAGGCCCTGACCGCCAGCGGCCCATTGCGCCAGCGTTTGAAATTCCAGTGGCTGCGCGTTGAGATATGGGACGTCCAGTGTTTTGAGCGCGATAACAGCTGCTTCGCTGTCGTTATAAGCAGGCCCACCGACAAGCGAGAAGCCGGTCAACGAGACAAGCGCGTCAACGCGGCCCAAGTGGTACGCATCCATTGCAGGGCGACCGTCCAGACCACCCGCAAAGCCGGCAATCACGCGGCAACCGCGTGCCTCGAACGTGCGAATGACGTGATCGTAATGCGCGGTATCCGCCGCAAGGATATAGCTGCGTAACATCAGGATGCCGATTGTAGGGCCGTCTCCTTTTATCGGCAATTTCGCTAGATCGGTGGTGATGTGCATTCCCGGAAGGTCAGGATGATAGAGACCACATTCAGGGTATTCCACGGGCTCGGGGGCTTTAATCCCGCGCCATTCAGAGACGGATGTATAGCGCCCGATCAAGAACCGGATCATGTTTTCGATATTGGCGTCGGAACCACCGAGCCAGTACTGCATGGACAAAAACCACGCGCGCAAGTCTTGGCTTTTGCCGGGGATCAGTTTGAGAATTTTGGGGATGCGGCGCAGCATTTTCATTTGACCCGCGCCAGATTTGCCGGATGATTTTGATGGCTTGAGCTTTTTCAGCAGGCCCATCGCGCCGCTGGCAGGGCGGGACATGTCCAGATCGCCCATGCGCGTGAGCTGGGTGATTTCCTGATCCGATACGACACCGACCAACGCATCAAGTGCGTCACGGCGCTCTTTCAGCGCAGGCAGAATGGCACGCACATGATCCTCAAGGAACAGGACGCAGTTCACAACGATGTTGGCTGTTTCAATGTCAGCAAGCGCGTCTTGCAAAGCGGCGGGACTCTTTTCCCACTCGGCCGCCGCATGAATTTTGACGTTCAAGCCGGGGAAATCCATTGCAAGCATCGGCGCCACACGGGCAGCAGGGCCAGCAGCATGCCGGTCTAGGGTGATGATTACAAAGTTATAGGTCGGAACGGAAAATTCATCGCGCATAATGGGCCTTTGCATCATAGAGGGTGTCGACCGAGATTTCGGCCAACCCTTTTTCAGCAGCGAACGCTTCGGTATTCCGTCGCGCCTTGCCCCGTACAAAGAACGGAATTTTTTTAAGTTCTTTTTCCGCCAAGGGGAGCCAGATCACTTCACCAGAAATTTGTACTTCGGGGGTAAGGCGTGGCTGCTCAGGCGCTTCTTTCTGTGAGGTTTTGGAGGCTGGAGCGTGACCGCCATGGTGGCTTGGGCCTGCCGCATCGTTGAACTCAAAATCCTCGCGGAACATGTGCAGGAGGTGCTCCTCCAGCCCCATGACCAACGGATGCACCCATGTATCGAAGAGTACATTCGCGCCCTCGAACCCCATCTGGGGGGAATAGCGGGCGGGGAAATCCTGTACATGTACGGGCGCGGAGATCACTGCGCAGGGAATGCCCAAACGCTTGCCGATGTGCCGCTCCATCTGGGTGCCGAGGATCATCTCGGGTTGCAGCGCCTCTATGGCGGCTTCGACTTCGAGGTAATCATCGGTAATCAGAGCCTCAAGACCGTAATCTTTGGCCAATGCGCGGATCGGGCGCGCAAATTCACGGTTGTAGCAACCCATGCCAGCGACTTCGAAACCCATCTCGTCCCGAGCGAAGCGTGCGGCGGCTGCAACATGAGTGCCATCGCCAAAGATAAAGACGCGCTTGCCGGTCAGGTAGGTGCTGTCGACAGAACGGCTCCACCACTTCTGGCGTGATCCGCTCATGTCGATTTCCGTTGTGGAACCTGACAGCGCGCGGACCTCCGCAATAAAGTCGTGGGTCGCGCCAACACCAATAGGCACAACTTTTGTATAGGGTTGGCCAAAGGTTTTTTCGCAATACCGCGCCGCGCTTTCGCCCGTTTCGGGATAGAGCAGAACGTTGAAGTGTGCCTGACCCATGGTTGCAATATCTGCAGGGGTAGATCCCATGGGCGCGGTAACGTTAACCTCGATCCCCATTTCATAAAGCAGATTTGTGATTTCCTGCACATCGTCGCGGTGACGAAACCCCAGCGCTGTAGGCCCGATGATGTTGCACGAAATGCGTGCGGTTTTTTCCATCGGCTTTGCGAGATGTCGCACGATCTGTAGGAATGTTTCGTCCGCGCCAAAGTTTTCTTTGCGTTGGTAGCTGGGCAACTCCAGCGGGATCACGGGAACAGGCAGGCCCATAGTTTCGGCCAGGCCGGCGGGATCGTCCTGGATAAGCTCGGCAGTACAAGATGCTCCGACGATGATCGCCTGTGGTTTAAAGCGGTCATAGGCATCCTGACAGGCCTGCTTGAACAAGCCTGCTGTGTCAGAGCCGAGATCGCGGGCTTGAAATGTCGTATATGTGACCGGCGGGCGGTGATCGCGGCGCTCAATCATGGTAAACAGCAGATCGGCGTAGGTGTCACCCTGCGGGGCATGCAGGACATAGTGCAAGCCCTTCATACCCGTCGCGACGCGCATAGCACCCACATGGGGAGGCCCTTCATAGGTCCAGACAGTAAGCTTCATGCGCGTGCCTCCGCAAAGAGCGGATCGGACGAGCTCTCGCCATGGTTCAGGGTCGATTTGCGGCGGATCGGGCGGGCGAAAAGAGCGGCCAGATCACCTGCTTGCTCATAGAAATGCACAGGCGTAAAAACCAGCTCGATGGCCCATTTGGTGCTGAGGCCTTCTGCCTCGAGCGGGTTGGCAAGGCCAAGGCCGCAGACCGTAAGATCTGGGCGAAGTTCGCGGCAACGCTCGAGCTGGAGGTCCACATCCTGACCTTCCGAGATTTGCGGGCCTTCGGGCAGCAGGTCAAGATCGGGACCATGCAGCGCATCATGGATATAGGGAGAGCCTACTTCGAGCGGGGTCATCCCGCATTCACGCGCAAGAAAGCGCGCGAGAGGTATTTCAAGCTGGCTGTCGGGAAAGAAGAAAACCGTCTTGCCGTTCAGCGTCTCGGCGGCGGCAGCAACAGCTTGCCGGGCACGGCGGCGTGGGGCTTCGGTGACGCGGTCGAACAGGGCACGGTCCACCCCGAATTCTTTCGCCACAGCTGCAAGCCATGCTGTTGTGCCTTCTTCGCCAAGGGGGAAGGGAGCCTGAATATGTTTTGCACCGCGGCGTTCGAGCGCTGCATGTGTATCGCTCAGGAATGGCTGGGTCAGTGCATAAACAGTATTTTTACCGATACCCATTTCAGCGTCGATGTTGCGTGCAGGCAGAACACGGACGGGTCCGATGCCCATGTCATCCAGCAGACCCAGCATTTGATCCTCGACCACATCGGGCAGCGCACCGACGACCAGCAACTCGCGTGCATCTGTCTCAGGCAGTACGGGCACCATGGAAGCAAGGCAGGCATCCTCGCCTTGGGTGAATGTTGTCTCGATGCCGGAGCCCGAATATTCCAGCACACGCACCTTGGGTGCGAATTCTTTGGTGAGGCGTTCTGCGGCGCGGCTCAGGTCGAGCTTGATCACCTCGGATGGGCAAGATCCTACTAGGAACAGTTGGCGAATGTCAGGGCGGCGCGACAGCAGGCGTGCAACTTCGCGATCAAGCTCCTTGTGCGCGTCATTTAGGCCGGCCAGATCGCCTTCCTCTAGAATCGCGGTGCCGAATCGTGGTTCAGCAAAAATCATTACCCCGGCAGCAGACTGCAGCAGATGCGCGCAAGTGCGCGAGCCAACGACAAGAAAGAATGCGTCCTGAATTTTGCGGTGCAGCCAGATGATGCCCGTCAGACCACAGAATACTTCACGTTGGCCACGCTGTTTCAACACAGGGGATGTGCGACAGCCGAGCGCCGGTGGTGGGGGTGTCAGGTCATTCATGCGGGAAGCTCCGATTGCAGGCGCGCAACGCGCAGTTTCCACAGGAATTGCCCTGCATTGATGACGTAGGCCGCATAGGCAGCCAGTGCGATAATCATGAGAGTTTTCGGCGGCATCGTGCCTGCAAAAAGCCCGTATAAATAAAGGGTATGAAGGGCGATTACACCAAAGCTAAAGACATCTTCCCAAAAGAACCCAGGCGCAAAAAGGTACTGGCCGAAGACAACCTTCTCCCAGATCGCACCGGTTATCATGATGAGGTACAGGGCTGCAGTTTTGAGCAAAACCGACGCGGTCGCGATTGCGTAGCCTTCGCCGGTGCCGAGATAGCGCAGGACCAGTGCCAGTGAGATCAGAAAAATCAGGAACTGAACGGGCGCGAGAATTCCCTGAACGAGGGTCCAAACCGTGCCGTCACGCCGGGCACGTTGAGCGGGTGTATAGAGCGGTTGGTGCTTTGCGCTGCGAGGTTGCGGGCGTCCCATGTAGTCGTCCTTTGGCTTTATCCTAGGTTTAAAACTGACAGTTAATCGGGCATGTGTCAACTTTGATTTACACATTTGAGATTTGGTGTGTTTTAAGTAGTAATCCGCTACTCATTGTAAAATAACGATAAAAAAGTGTGCAGTGATTTGCATGTCAATAATAATTGACAATGGCATAGGGTGAGCAGACGATAGACAGCGATCATGCTAGAAACATTCGGTTTTCCAGCTTTTCGTGCGCCCCTTCGGAGGACTGATGCTAAAAGACACAACAATCGGACCGGCAGTTCCCTCCCTCGTGGTGGGGGGCGTAGCGCGTCAGATATTGTCTGTTCTGTCCAGTGAGTTGCGCCTTATCTACCCCGATATGCCGGCGCGTGCGCTGGTCCGGTATCTGGACGAGATGCAGGCCGCGCTGACCCAGCCAAACCCGAAGAATATCACGAAGCTGCTCAATGATATGCGCCGTTCTGGCATTAGAGACGCTGATATTGCAGACTTTTATATTCCAGTGGTGGCGCGGCGTCTGGGTGAGGGATGGGTATCGGATGATATGGAATTCACCCAGGTGACCGTCGGGATGGCGAATCTGCAGACGATGCTCCGCACGCTTGATTCAAGCTGGTGCATGCCTGAGCGGGCTCCTTTTGGAACGCTCGGTGAAATTTGTATTATCGTACCGCAGGGCGTCCAGCATTCGCTGGGATCAAGCATTCTTGCGGGCCAGATGCGGCGGGCGGGATATGACGTGCATCTGGGTGCCGACATCGCGTTGGAAAGAATCGCCCAATTTGTAAGCTCGCCAGCAACCGTTGGCGTGATGCTTTCTGCTTCCCTTTGGGAACCGCTTGATTTTCTCAAGGCAGTGGTAAAAAAGATCCGTCAAGGAAATCCTTGGGCGCCGGTTCTGGTTGGCGGCAATATTCTGGAACTCGAATGTGATGTCAGCGCATTGATCGGCGCGGATCATGCAATGAACGATTGGCAGGCCGCACTTAGTTTTTGCGCGCAAAGAGTACAGCCTTAGATGTCGAAAATGGACGATACATGGACAAGCGGGTTGATCCCGCTGATTGGTGCAGAAAGCTTTACCGATATTATCGGGCGGGTTGCCGATCTGGGTATTGTGATGTCGCGCGACGGAAAGGTACTTGGCGTTTTCGCGAGTCAGTCATTTCGGCGCAAGGATGTTCTGGCGCGCTACGAAGGGCGGCAATTACGTGATACATTCGCCAACGAAAGTATCGCAAAATTTGATGCGCGGCTGAATGATTTCCTGACCAAACCAGAGCCTGCACGCTCGGTCGAACTTAATCACAAGGGCGAAGACGGGCACGACGGTTTTCCCGTGCGCTATAGCTTTCACGAGATCGGCGAGAGCGGCAAGATTTTGATGATGGGCCGCGATTTGCGCTCAATCGCAGAGATGCAGCAGCAGCTGGTCGCGGCGCAGCTGACGCTTGAAAAGGATTACGAGGCGCGGCGCGAGCATGACATGCAGTTCCGCGTGCTAATGGCCTCGATTGATGATGCAATGATTTTTGTCTCGTTGCCGGATGGTACGGTAAAGGATTGTAATCCTGCGGCGCGGGTTTTGCTGGGCAAGCAGGGCGGTGATCTGGTGGGAGTCTCCCTTGACCAATTGCTCGAGCATAAAGACAAGAGTAAGGGCGCGCTGGTTGACAGGCTGGTCGGTTTGGCCAACGAGAATGCGGCGACCCAAATCACGATAAAGTCCCGCACGCCCTCGCGGATCGTGTCGCTGCGACCTGTCTTGTTTCGCAATGGCGGTGATCAGGCAATGCTGTGCAGGATTGTGACCACAGCGCCCGAGGCGCTCAAGTCAGACAGTTTGCAAAGTAACCTGACAGGGCTGTACGAGCGCGGCGCAGATGCAATAGTGTTTGTCGATACGGCAGGCACCATTCTGAGCGCCAACGAGGCGTTTCTCAATCTGGCTGACGTAACCCATGGCAAGGCGCTCAAGGGTCGGTCGATTGTTGATTTTCTAGGCCGTGGATCGGTAGATCTGAACGTGATGATCGAGAATGCCGCGCGCAGCGGAATGATGCGGGCCTATACGACGCGTGTTACCGGAGAGTTCGGGGCCGAGCGCGCTGTTGAAGTGTCCACTACCCATGTGCAAACGGGTGCGGAAGCAGTGTTTGCGTTGATCCTGCGGGACATCAGCCGTGTAGATAACACCCGCACCGAGACAAAGCAGCTTGGCGAGGTTGACATGCAATCGGTGATTGAGTTGATCGGTAGCCAGTCCCTCCGCGATATTGTGGCCAAGACTACGGATGTTGTTGAGAAGATGTGTATCGAGACAGCTGTCGAGCTGACCTCGAACAACCGTGTCGCTGCGGCAGAAATGCTGGGCCTTTCGCGGCAGTCTCTTTATGTCAAGCTGCGCAAATATGATCTGCTCAAGTCTGGCACTTAAGCATCCGTAGTGTTGCTGGACTTCAGTGTGGACGGAGACCTTTGTAGGTTTCATGTATCTTTAGGTGTCTGCCACCGATAGGCGACGGCTGGAGCGGACTGATCTAAAGCTGTCTTTTATTCCGGACTAGGAAAGCTTACTTTTCGGGATAGAAGGCATCCTCTCCCAATTAGCGTATTGCGGAGAGGGAACAGCGTCATTTGATCGGCATGCCTTGAAGGCGCATACGTGGGGAAACACTGATGCGGCAGTGCAGGCTGCCTTAGATGCCATCGCTTTTGAGGATGGATTCGATCCGCGGGACATCACCAGGATTGTTCAACTCCCAGAAAACACGTCCACGTCCCTCGACTTCGACACACAGAATATCAGTGCCATTCTCGAGAAAACGCAATTGCTCAAGTCCTTCGTGCCGCTCAAGCCGTCCTTCAGGCCAGCTTTCATACTGAGCTAGTGCCGCCGGACGATAGGCGTACAGGCCTACGTGATGGAATACATCGCCTTCGGCCTCTGCAGCTTTCGCAGGTGCGATATAGGGCAGCACTTCCTTACTGAAATAAAGTGCGCGGTGATTGCGGTCAAAGACTGCGGTTGTGCCACCGACCAGCCCTGCGGCACGGTCGGCGCGGAAATGTGCGTAGGTTTGTGCATCACACAGCACAACAGGCGTTGCCACAGATGCCTCGGGATGTGCGGCCATTGCGGCGATCAGGTCTTCGACAAACCACGCCGGCGTGAGGGGGGCATCGCCCTGCAGATTGACCACCAGATCGGCCTCGAACACCCCGCTTGTTGCTGCTTGCGCACAGCGGGCGGTCCCGTTTTCACAGGTGTCGGATGTCATTATGACATGTGCGCCGAATGCTTCGGCTGCGTTTTTGATCCGGTCATCGTCAGTCGCGACATAAACGGCTGCGATGCCGCTAACAGCCATTGCCGCCTCCCAGCTGCGCTGGATCAGGGATTTTTCAATCCCGTCAGCGCCGCGTAAAGTGACAAGTGGTTTGCCCGGATAGCGGGTAGAAGCATAGCGTGCGGGGATTACGATTACAGTTTTCATCATGCAACTCCTGCACGCAGACAATCATGGATGCGCAGCAGACCTACGGGTGCGCCTGCCGTGTCCACAACAACCAGCACGGTGATCTTATTTTCATTCATCACAGCCAAGGCTTGGACTGCCATCATATCCGGCGGTACGGTCTTGGGGGATTTGGTAGCGACTTCTTGCGCTGTCCTGCTGCCCAGATGCTCGCTGTTGCGGCGCAAATCTCCGTCCGAGATCACGCCGACCAGCTTTCCGTGATCTACTACGCAAGCGATGCCAAAGCCTTTTTCGCTCATCTTGAGAAGGGTATCCTGCATCGCAGTGTCGGGTGCGACTACGGCCATCGCTTCGGGGCCGTGCATCAGTTGGTGCACAAGTGCGAGTTGCGCGCCGAGCTTGCCCCCCGGATGATAGGTGCGAAAATGCTCAGATAAAAACCCACGTTGCTCCATCAATGCCATCGCCAGTGCATCCCCCAGCGCCAGTGCCATCGTGGTAGAGGTTGTGGGTGCAATGCCGCTGCCTGCCTCGGGCTCTTGGGGGAGGGTAAGGCGAAAATCGGCGGCGCGCATCAGGGTGCTGTCTTCCTTACTGCTCATGCCTACCAGAGGAATCGAAAACCGCCGCGTGTGGTTGATCAGATCCCCCAACTCGGATGTTTCTCCGGAATTAGAGAGCAAAATGCACAGGTCATCGTGTGTAATCATGCCCAGATCCCCATGGCTCGCCTCAGCGGGATGCACAAAATACGAAGGTGTACCCGTCGAGGCGAGGGTCGAGGCGATCTTGCGGGCAATATGGCCCGATTTGCCGATGCCTGACAAAATGATCCGACCTTTGATTTTGAGAATACGCTCGACCGTACTCACGAAATCGGCGGGCAGATTTTGTGCCATCCGCACAAGCGCCTGACCCTCATGCTCGAGAACTTGCGCCGCGGTGGCCAGTATCTTGGTCTGATCGGACATTGCTGTTCTTTCGCAGGGATTTCAGGGCTGTGTCAGGATGTACGCGCAGGCGCGCAATGCTGCAAGGGAAGGAAGGGTCTTGCGCTGCCGCTCAGGGCCGGTAGGCGACGACCGGCTGCCGCTGCACGCCGAGGCCTTCAATCCCCAACTCCATCACATCGCCTGCCTTGAGGTATTGCGGCGGTTTCATTCCCATGCCCACACCGGGTGGTGTGCCGGTGGTGATCAGATCGCCCGGCATCAGCGTCACAAAACGGCTCAGGTAAGAGATAATATGCGCTACGCCGAAAATCATTGTCGCGGTGGTGCCAGTTTGCCTGCGTGCGCTGTTCACATCCAGATACATCGGGAGGGATTGGGGGTCCGGCACGTCAGCGGCATCCACCAGCCATGGGCCAACCGGGGCGAAGCTGTCGCAGGATTTCCCTTTTGTCCACTGGCCGCCTCGTTCGGTCTGGTAGGCGCGTTCGGAAAGGTCGTTTACGATGCAGTAGCCTGCAACATGAGCCAAGGCATCGCGCTCGTCGACATGATGGGCGCGGGTGCCGATGACTACGCCAAGCTCGACCTCCCAATCGGTCTTTTCCGAGCCGCGCGGCAGGATTACATCGTCGTTGGCGCCGGTGGCAGGGCAGGATTTCATGAACAGGATCGGCTCAGAGGGTATCGGCATTCCGGCCTCCTCTGCATGATCGGAATAGTTTAAGCCGATACAAAAAATGCGACGGATGTCATCCAGCACAGGGGCATACTCGCCCTGGATCACCGGATGGTCTGAGGGATCAATACTGCGCATTTGTGCCATGCCTTCGGGTGTGACGGTCTGCGCGGTAATGTCACCGACCACAGCGGAGATATCATGTGCGCGTCCATCAGTGCCGATCAGGGCAGGGTGAATACCAGTCGTCGTCTTTATGCGGGCAAGCTTCATGTGATACTCCATTGACAGATTGGGGCCACCATACCGTCAATGTGATCAGGGTGAAGCGGGAAAAGCCGCTATTGCGGTTGAGGCTGTTGCCTCTGCGGGTGTAAGCGCGCTTGACGCCCCGCCGTGCAGCGCAAAGGATGATCAGATGAAAACAGCACTTGTGACAGGTTCTTCCGGCTTTATCGGCTACTTTGTGGCCGAGGCTCTGTTGATGCAAGGATGGCGTGTCATCGGCATCGACTCGATGAGCGACTATTATGATGTCAGCCTCAAGCAGGCGCGACTGAACCGTTTGTTGGCGCACGAAGGGTTTGTGAACCTGCGTGACGAAGTCCAAAAGCAAGGCGTGCTGCTGGCGCTGTTTGCAGAGCATAAGCCGGAAATCGTGGTTCATCTGGCCGCTCAGGCGGGCGTGCGGTATTCGCTGGAGAACCCCCAGTCCTATTTCCAGACCAACCTTGGCGGTACGTTGCAACTGCTCGAGGCGGCGCGCGCGCATCCGCCAAAGCATATATTGATGGCTTCCAGTTCGTCTGCTTACGGGGCGAATACGCAAATGCCCTATAACGAAAATATGCAGGCCGATCATCAAATGTCGCTCTATGCGGCGACGAAGAAATCGTCTGAAAATATCGCCCATAGCTATGCGCATCTGTTTGCGCTGCCGATTACGATGTTCCGGTTTTTCACGGTTTACGGCCCATGGGGGCGGCCCGATATGGCGCCGCATAAATTTACCTCCCGTATTCTCGAGCGGCGGCCCATCGACGTCTATAACTATGGTGATATGCGGCGCGATTTCACTTACGTGACGGATCTGGTGCAGGCGATATTATTGTTGATTGATGCCGTACCGGACCACCTGACCCAGCAGGGTCAATACGATGGCGACAGCCTATCACCTGTAGCCCCTTACCGTGTCGTGAACATCGGTAATTCTGATACCGTGCCTTTGTTGAATTTCATCAAGGCCATCGAGGATGCAACGGGCATTGTTGCAGAGAAAAACCTGATGCCGATGCAGCCGGGCGATGTGCCGGCAACCTGGGCTGATGCAAGTCTGCTCAGGGCGCTTACAGGGTATGTGCCGCGCACAGACATTTCTGATGGCGTGGCACAGTTCGTTGAATGGTATCGCAGCTATTACAAAATCTGATTAGCTGCTGAAGCCTATGAATGTGGCTACTTCAGCCACTTCGCGGCGTTCTGATACCACGGCATTGGCCGAAAACTCTTCATCCGGCCAACCCATTGCAACGCAGGTCATGATCACCTGATCATCCGGAATTTGTGCGTGTTCGCGCACCACGGGTGATTGCATGATCCCCTGTCCGTTGATCACGCAGCCCAATCCGCGCGACCATGCCGCAAGGGTCAGGCCATAGGTTACAGCACCGAGATCGAAATGGGCAATTGTGCCGCCGTCCAGCGATTTGTCGAAGGTCACTACAATCGACACCGGCGCATCGAACTGGCGAAAGCCGCGCATGACCCAATCCTGACGCATTTCTTTGTCATCACGGGCAATGCCCATGGCGGCAAACAACTGCTTTGCAATGCCAACCTGACGATCCCGATGCGGCCCCTCATACGCGCCGTGATCGACGATTTCGCGCACGGGCGGTGTGCCGTTGAGCATGCGGGTCGAGTTGCCCTCGCGCACCTTTTCCAACGGATCACCGGTCAGCACATGAAGATGCCATGGCTGGGTATTCATAGAAGACGGCGCACGGTTCGCCAGTGCGATTACCTCCTCGATCAGCGCACGCGGCACGGGTTTGTCCTGAAAGCCGCGGATACTGCGCCGGCCTTGCATTGCCTCATCAAGCTGCATGAAGATATTCCTGTTTTAGAAGTTGAGCGTAAAAACGCGGCTGACGCCCAGACCAATGCGCCACTGGTCCTCTGATCCGTTCAGCGTGAGCGGGCTGTCGGCAGCGTCGTTCATCAGTTTTTCATAGCTTACGGTGCCCTCGAGCGCCCATTTGTCGTCGATGAAATAGGTACCGCTCATTGCGATGCCAGCGCTCAGCGCACCACCGGAGGCAGTGTAATCGGCAAAGTTCGTTGCGCCTGAGACACCAAAATAGGTGTTTGCGTATTCATCGTTGCCGAAATTGACGCGTGGTCCTGCGGTAAACAGCCAACGGTCATTCGGGCGCATGATCCAATCTGCGCCAAGGGTACCGGTAACGCCGCTGTGGCCTGTTACGCCCTTGCGAACCTCACCAAACGCCATCCAGTTGGTCTGCTGGTAGGTGAGGCCGAAACCAAGCTCGACAGCAAGGTCGATGTCTTCAAGACCGGCAAGTTCAGGGCTGTCTTCTACGGTGCGCTCACCGAGAATTTTGAAGGCGCCCTTGACCGATAGGCCGTTTGCAGGAATGCCGCGCACGCCATTTCCGGTATCAACCGATCCCCATTTCAGCGACCCGAATTTGAAGGATGGCGTGACAACGCCGCCATAGCTGTCAGAGCCCATATATTCGGGGGCTGCACCGACAGACGTCCCCAAGGAGAAATTGAAAGAACGCTCTTGCGCTACGGCAGGAGCCGCGAGTGCAACAGACGTGACGATGGCAGCAGAAATAACGCGCATACAAAAAGATCCAATAACAACAGCAGCCGATCACCGACCTGATAACATTAAACATCAAATTAGGAGGATTGTGGCGTTAAGTACATGAGAAAACTTTGCGCAGGGCTGGTAAGCGTCACGATCGAGCAGTGATTGGACATCTGGCAGGGTTTTGTTGTTTAAAGATCACAAACCGACAGTCGCCACTCGCTGCCTTGAAGCGGTTTGACTGCCCTCAGGTGTCGTTGACACATCAGGTGTCCTGAAGCGTGGAAACGACTGAGAATCATATTGTTCTGGACGGCTGCGGAAGGAACGGGACGGGTATTGGGTCGATTAAAGCGATAGCCCCTATTTATTCGTCTGATCTGCCAATTCGCATGTTTGCGAATTGGCGTATTCCTGCCCCTCGGGCCAACAAATGCTTCTGATCTGGTTGTTGGCACCGAAACTTAACTCTTCGAGATCTGTCAGGCACAACTTGCGCCCCGCCGTCCAGTTAGTTTGGGCGTAAAGCATTGCCGGACTTGCTTGAGTTATCTCCCCGTGCCGCGGCTATGGATGGGCTTGCGTCATTTGAACGATCAACCTACCACAGGCGGGATAAAGGAGCAGGCATGGGCGATCTGTGGGCAGGTTTAACAGAGGCGTTCCGGCTGCTTGTCACGCTGGACCGCGATCTAGTGGAGATTACCCTGCGGTCGCTTCAGGTTACGCTCTCTGCGCTAGTGATCGGATCTGCCATCGCACTGCCGGTTGCGGCGATGCTGGCGGTGCGGCGGTTCCGGTTCCGGCGTGGCGTAATCGCAGTGCTCAATGCGCTGATGGGGCTGCCACCGGTTGTGGTGGGGTTGGTCGTTTACGTGCTTTTGTCGCGTTCTGGCCCGCTGGGGGTCTTGGGCCTGCTGTTCACGCCTACGGCCATGATCATTGCGCAGGTAATCATTATTGTCCCGCTGATTGCGAGCGTCGCGCACCAGTCATTGCGCGACCTGTGGTCTGAATATCACGACCTCCTGATCTCGATGAATGTCACGCAAAGCCAGAAAATACGAACGCTGCTGTGGGATGCACGCCGCGCCCTTCTTACCGCATCGCTGGCGGGTTTCGGACGTGCGATTGGCGAGGTGGGCGCGATCATGATTGTGGGTGGCAACATCGACCACGCCACCCGCGTGCTGACAACTGCAATCGCACTCGAGACGGGTAAGGGGGATTTTGCTTTGGCACTTGGCCTTGGTATCATCCTGATCGGTCTCGCCATTACCGTCAATCTTGCCATCCACTGGCTCAGCCGGACCGAAGCGGAGGGCCGCTGGTGACTCTGTTTCCTTTGACAGTGCGTGGTGCGCAGACTGTGCGGCGCGGGCGCGTTTTGGTGGGCCCTGTCGACCTTGATCTGACCGGTGCCGGTGCCACTGTGGTGATGGGCCCGAACGGGTCGGGTAAGACAACATTGCTGCGGTTGTTGCACGGTGCGGCGCGGCTGACGGCGGGGCAGATTAAATGGGCCAGCGACGAAGGATATGCCCGCACGCAGCAGGGATTTGTGTTCCAGCGTCCGGTGATGTTGCGGCGCACAGTGCTGGAGAATCTCATGTACCCCCTCCGTATGCGCGGCGTGGGGAAAGCCGATGCACAATTGCAGGCGCGCGAATGGGGGGAGCGGGTCGGTTTGGCCGATTTGCTGGACCGTGCAGCGCCTCATCTGTCAGGAGGCGAGCAACAAAAGCTGGCCCTTGCGCGCGCTATGATCACCCAGCCGCAGGTGCTGTTTCTGGACGAGCCTACGGCCGCGCTTGATGGGCGTGCCACGCGGGAGATTGAGGCGGTACTGCACGCGGCAAAAGCATCGGGGATGCAACTGATCCTATCTACCCATGATTTGGGTCAGGCCAAACGGCTGGCGGATGAGGTCGTATTTATGCTGCACGGTCGGGTGCACGAACACAGCACCGCACGAAATTTTTTTGACGCCCCAAAAAGCCTTCAGGCACGGGCCTTTCTTAGAGGAGATATTGTGGAATGAGACATCTGGTTTTTGCCGCGTTTATGGCGGTTTGGGGCGGCGCGGCGTTCGCCCAGGATGTGATGCGGATGGCGGTCACGACCTCGTTCCAAAGCTCCGGTTTGGCAGAGATATTGCTGCCGGCGGTTGCGGATGATCTGGGGATCGAAGTGCAGCTTGTCGTGGTCGGCACGGGTCAAGCACTCAAGCTGGGAGAGGCGGGAGACGTCGACGCTATTCTTGTCCACAGCCGCAGCGCAGAGGAGGCATTTGTGAAGGCCGGATACGGGCCGCACCGGCGCGAGATTATGTACAATGATTTCGTCCTCATTGGACCATCCGAGGATCCTGCAAATTTGCGCGGGACGCAGACGGCTGCCACTGCTTTGCAGTCCATCTCGGACAAGCAGGCCACGTTTGTGAGTCGTGGTGATGACAGCGGCACACATAAAACCGAGCTTGATTTATGGAAATCGGCGGCGCTGGATCCTGTTGATTTCGGGGCTTGGTACAAGGCGGTTGGTGCCGGCATGGGCGCGGCGCTTAATACGGCAGCAGGCCTCGACGCCTATATCTTGTCAGACCGCGCAAGCTGGCTCAACTTCGGAAACAAGGGAACGCTCGAGCTTTTATTTTCCGGTGACCCCGTGCTTTTCAACCAGTACGCCTATTTGCCGGTTAGTGTGGAACGTCATCCTCACGTAAAAGGCGGTCTGGCGGAAAAGCTGGAAGGGTGGCTGACCAGCCCGCGCGCTGCTGAGCTGATCAACGGTTATGCGATCAACGGCGAGACATTGTTTACCTTCAACGCCACGCCGTAATTTTTAATCCTTGAACACGGCCATGCCGAGCCATTCCGCGATGAGGGCGGGAGTTTTCTCGCCCTCTATCTCGATGGTCAGCAGGTTTTCGCGCAGCAGGTTTACGGGGCCTTTGGATGTCACCTTTTGCAAGGTAAAACGCCCGCGCAAACGGCTGCCCGCCAGTACAGGTTTCAGAAACCGTAATTTATTCATGCCATAGTTGATCCCCATCACCTGACCAGGGAGCATGTTAAAACAGTCGTAGGCGAACCGGCTGGCAAGCGAGAGTGTCAGGAAGCCGTGGGCGATGGTTCCACCGAACGGGGTTTCGGCGGCGGCGCGCTCGGGATCTACATGTATCCACTGCTCGTCGTGGGTGGTTTTGGCGAATTGGTCAATCATTGCCTGATCGACCAGTATCCAGTTTGAAACACCCACTTCGGTCCCGATGAGTTTTTCTGATGCGGCAAGGGCTGTATCGCGTGCTGACATTTCGTGTTCTCCTTCAGGATGGATCAGCGGACACGCGCACCATGCGCTTGCCCTTATTGTCGCCACCAAGCAAACCGATGAGGGCAGCGGGCGCATTCTCCAGCCCCTCAACGATGTCTTCGGTAACTTTGAGTTGGCCGCGCTCCATCATGCCACGCATGGCGCGGATCGCTGTGGCGTCATTATGCGCCCAGTCCATGACGATGAACCCTTCCATGCGCAGGCGTTTTACGACAATCGCACCGGGCAGGTTGCGCGGGCCGACGGGGGCGGTGCTCTGATACTGGCTGATCGCGCCACAGCAGACAACGCGACCGCGTTCGTTCATCAGGTTGAGCGCAGTTTCAAGGATCACACCACCCACATTGTCGAAATAAACATCAACACCTTCAGGGCAGGCTGCGCGCAAAGCTTTGAACAGCCCGTCGGCACGGTAATCGATGCAAGCGTCAAAGCCGAATTGCTCCATGACCCAGTCGCATTTTTCCTGACCACCCGCGATTCCGACAACACGGCACCCCAAAGATTTGGCGATTTGCCCGACATAGCCGCCGACAGAACCGGCAGCCGCAGAAACCAGAACAGTCTCTCCCGGCTGTGGCTGACCAACAGACATAAGGCCGTGATATGCGGTTTTGCCGGCGATGCCGAAGACGCTCATCAGGTTCGACAGGGTCGGCACCTTGGGTAGTTTTTCTACTTTATGCGCGGGCATCGTGACGTAATCGGACCATGTTGCCTCTGCCGCGACAACATCACCGGCTTTGAGGCGGGAAGAGTTGGATGCAGTCACTTCACAGATCGCATACGTCGGCATCGCATCGCCAGCCTTGACAGCGGCACGGTAGGTGGCACCCTGCATCCAGCTGCGATTGGCGGCGTCGATAGACATCAGGATTACGCGCAGCAGCACTTCGCCCTCGGCAGGCTCCGGCATCGGGATCTCCGTCATTTTAAAATTGGCGGGCGTCAGCTCACCTTTTGGCAATTCGGCGACGACGATCTGGCGGTTTGTCATGTTTTGGTCCTTAGTTGGAAAGATGCTTTGAAAAGGATGGATTATGAGTAACGAAGCGCGGCAACACAGGTTCACACCTCCGCAGGGGGCCTGCGACCTCCTGTTGATCCGTCACGGCGAAACCCAAGCGGCCAAGCGTGGCGAGATGTTTCCGATGGTTGGTGGTCAGGGCGATCCCGCTCTGCGGCCAGAAGGCCGGACGCAGGCGATTGCGGTGGGCGAGCGGTTGAAGCACGAGCCGATTGACGCGATTTACGTCACTACGATGCAGCGTACCCACCAGACCGCAGCTCCGCTGGCGGCGGCGCTGGGAATTACGCCGCAGGTCGAAGCAGATTTGCGGGAGGTCTTTTTGGGTGACTGGGACGGCGGAGAATTCCGGTTTCGCGCCGCCGAAAATGATCCTGCCTACCTGCGGGCGCGGGAGAATGAATGTTGGGGAGAATTGCCGGGCGCCGAGACGTTTGCCGAGCTTCAAACCCGTGTGATGCGCGGCCTCAGACGGATCGCTGCGGCGCACCCTGATCGACTGGTTGCGGTTGTGGTCCACGGTGGTGTTGTGGGGGCCGCACTTGCTGCGGTAACGGGGTCGCGTAACTTTGGCTTTAACGGGGCCGATAATGGCTCGATCAGCCGCATTGTAATCAACGGCGAGCAGATGATCCTGCGCGGATTTAACGACGTGGCGCACCTGTAAGGCGCGCCACGTCTTATGCGGATCAGAGCAGGCCATAGAGCCTAATCAACATCCAACACGACTTTACCCTGCACCTTGCGGTCCATCATCAGGGTGAGGGCATCGGCGGCGTTCTCAAGTGGGAAGCGGGCGGAAATCCGCGGCTTGATCTCGCCGGCGGCATACATGCGAAACAGATCGCCCATGTTTTCAGCGTGCAGATCCGGCTCGCGCAGGGTGTGCGCGCCCCAGAATACCCCAACGATCTGACTGCCTTTAAGTAACGTCAGGTTGAGCGGAATTTTCGGAATGCCGGCGGGAAAGCCTACGACGAGGTAGCGGCCTTTCCACGCGAGTGCCCGCACCGCAGGCTCGGCATAGGCGCCGCCCACAGCATCGTAGACAACATCGACGCCGTCACCGCCTGCCAGCTCTTTTATCTTTGTGGAGAACGCTTTTTGCGCGTCGCGGTCATCCATGTCGCGGGTATAGATTATCGTCTCGTCTGCCCCCAGATCGCGGCAGAACTGCGCTTTGTCTTCAGAGGATACAGCGGCGATCACGCGTGCGCCCGCAGCCTTGCCCAGCTCGATTGCGGCGGCCCCGACACCGCCTGCAGCGCCGAGGATCAGCAGCGATTCGCCAGCTTTGATTTCAGCGCGGTTTTTCAATGCGTGATGCGAGGTGCCATAGGTGAGCACCAAACATGACGCTTCGTCAAATGGCATCGCGTCTGGGATTTTCATGACCCGTTCTGCGTCCATCACAATGTGGGTCGCAAAGCCGCCGAAACCCGACATGCCCAGCACGCGGTCGCCTACTTTGAATGTGGTCACGGCCTCGCCCACGGCTTCGATTTCGCCTGCGATTTCACCACCTGGCGCAAAGGGGCGCGGTGGCTTCATCTGGTACATATCCCTGATAATAAGCGTGTCGGGGAAGTTCAGGCCGGCAGCACGGATGCGAATCCGCACTTGCTTTTTGCCTGGTGCAGGGGCCTCCATTTCCGTCAGCTTCAGCGTCTCCGGTCCGCCCGGCTCATGGCTCAACATCGCTTTCATCGTGGCATCTCCTCTGTGTGAATTTGCCCGTAATGGGCCAGCGCAACTCTTGCTTGTCAATCGAATTTCGAAATGCAATTCTGCTGTGCGGAATGGTGGCCCGCAAGAGGCACCGCGCATTTAACGGGAGGGTTACCTATGGCCGAGGCACAAGCCGCAACAGATTTCCGCGCCGGATTACGCGAATGGCTGGAGGCAAACTGCCCCGCCGAGATGCGTGATGGCGGCGCTATAGAAAACGCGATTTGCTGGGGGGGCAAAGACTGGGTCTTTACCTCTGACGCCCAAAAAACATGGTTGGAGCGCTGTGCCGCCAAAGGCTACACCGTACCCACATGGCCTGTCGAATACGGCGGTGCGGGTCTGACCCGCGAGCAAGAGAAAATTTTCCATGAAGAGATGGGGCGCATCGACGCGCGAAGCCCTCTTCAGAGTTTTGGCATCTGGATGTTGGGGCCCGCGCTGCTGCACTTTGGCTCTCACGACCAAAAGCTTGAGTATCTGCCACCTATCGCACGGGGTGAAGTCCGTTGGTGCCAAGGCTATTCAGAGCCGGGCGCAGGGTCCGATCTGGCAAATGTCCAGACACATGGCGCCGATCAGGGTGATTATTGGCTCGTAAATGGCCAGAAGATCTGGACCTCCTATGCGGATAAGGCCGACCAGATCTTTGCGCTGGTTCGGACCGATCGCGATGCGCCCAAGCATAAGGGCATCTCGTTTCTGTTGATTGATATGGACGATGCAGGAGTCGAGACGCGCCCGATCAAAATGATCAGCGGCATCTCGCCATTCTGCGAAACGTTCTTCACCGATGTTAAAGTTGCCAAAGACCGGATCGTGGGCGAGGAAAACCGTGGCTGGGATGTGGCGAAATATCTGCTCACCCATGAACGGGAAATGATATCAGGCGGCGGTGGGGGGCTTGCGGGTGGTGGTCGCGCCCTCGGCGCTGTGCTAACCGATACGCTTGACCAGCTCGATGCGACCTTGCGCGCCGACGCGATGCGCTGCGAGATTGATGCGTTGGCAATCGGCCTCACGCTGGAGCGGTACAAGGATCAGGCAGAGGCGGGGCAGGGCGCAGGCGATGCTTCGGCCATGCTTAAGTATATGGGTACAGAGTTGAACAAACAGCGACATGAGCTGATGATGACCGCGGGCGGATCTGCCGCTCTTGAGTGGGACGGTGATGTGGGAAACCGTGCGGGCGACTGGCTGCGGACCAAGGCGAACAGCATCGAAGGAGGCACATCCGAAGTGATGCTGTCGATCGTATCGCGGCGTGTATTGGGGTTACCAGCATGAGCAAACTTGTTTTGACCGAAGAAGAATCGATGCTGGCTGATATGGCGCGTGGCTTTTTGGATGGGGCTGCCCCTGTCAGCGCGTTTCGCAAAATGCGCGATGAAGGCCGCACCCATGACGCCAAGCTGTGGAAGCAGATGGCGGAAATGGGCTGGGCCGGTGTGCTGGTGCCGGAAGATGCGGGCGGCTCCGACATGGGCTTTGCTGCAGCAAACGTAATCGCGCGGGAGATGGGTAAAACGCTGGTGGTATCGCCGTTTTTGAGCACCGCGGTAATGGCTGCGACTGCCCTGCGGCAGGTGAGCGATGCGCGGGCGTCCGACGCTTTGGCAAAGATCGCCAGCGGTGACGTTACCTATGCGTTGGCGATTGACGAGGGCATCAAGCATGATCCCGAAGCCACGATGATGGAAGCGCGTGCGGATGGAAACGGGTTCCGCCTCACGGGCAAAAAGACATTTGTGGTGGATGGGGCGATGGCTGATCGGCTGCTGGTCCTTGCGCGCACTGCGGACGGTTTGACGCTGTTTGATATTCCAAGTGACCGTGCAGGCATCACCCGTGACAAATCCAACATGATCGACGCCCGGGATGCGGCCAAGATTGATTTCGAAAATGTCGAGGCCACTGGCGAAGACGTTTTGGGACAAGTCCACAGCGCTATGACCGTCTTGCGCCCTGCATTGCAGGCAGGGCAGGCAGCATTGGCCGCAGAAATGGCGGGCCTTTCAGCGGGTGCGTTTGAAATGACCGTGGGCTACCTCAAAGAACGCAAGCAATTCGGGACAGAGATCGGTCGGTTCCAAGCGCTTCAGCATCGGGCCGCACATCTGTGGTGCGAGACAGAAGTGACAGCTTCCGCGATTCTCAACGCGGGTCGTATGCTCGATGATGATCCGCAAAACGCCGAGTTGGCCGTGTCACTGGCCAAGGCAAAGGCGACTTCGACAGCAACGCTGGCGGTGCAAGAGGGCGTGCAAATGCACGGCGGGATCGGCATGACCGATGCCTATGATATGGGCTTTTACATGAAACGGGCGCGTGTCAGTTCGGAATGGCTGGGTGACTACAGCTATCACGCGGAACGTGTCGCCGCATTGAGAGGATTTTGAGCATGGATATTCAGACGCTTTTTGGACTGGATGGAAAAGTGGCCTTGGTCACTGGTGGTGCTACCGGCATTGGCCGGATGGCAGCGGAAAGCCTGATGCGGGCGGGTGCGACAGTTCTTATCGCTTCGCGCAAGGGCGATGCCTGCGAGGCGGTGGCGAAGGAGTTGAACGCGCTGGGTGCCAGTGGCAAGGTTATCGGGTTTGCCGGTGATGTTGGCACGGAAGCCGGTGTTGATGCACTGGTTCAGGCGGTAAAGGCGCATACCGACACGCTTGATATTCTGATGAACAACGCAGGTATTACGTGGGGGGCGCCGATGGGCGATTTCCCGTTCAAGGCGTGGTCGAAAGTAATGGATGTGAATGTGGCGGGTCTGTTCGATCTGACGCAAAAACTGTTGCCGATGCTGCGGGCCTCAGGTTCGGTCGATGACCCTGCGCGCGTAATCAATGTAGGCTCTGTAATGGGTGAGCGCGAGATGGGCGATGGTGCCTATAGCTATTCCGCGTCCAAGGCTGCCGTTATTCATCTGAGCAAGATTCTGGCGAAAGAGCTGGCCGGTGATGCGATCACAGTGAACGCGCTGGCGCCTGGACCGTTTGTGAGCCGGATGACCGCCTTTGCTACCCACGATGTCGACATGCGCGAAAAGGTCGGAAAAGATGTCCCTCTTAAACGCGTCGGCCGTGACGAGGATATCGGCGGCTGTGTGCTGTTTTTGTGTGGACGTGGCGGGGCCTACATTACCGGCGCTGTCATTCCGGTGTCTGGCGGGATCAATGTCATGTCGGGCCCGAACATTTTCGAACAGGCGCTGCACTGATGGATATTCGTTTCGACAACCGCGTGGCGATTGTTACAGGCGCGGGGGTCGGCCTTGGTCGAGCCCACGCGCTGGGGCTCGCGGCACGCGGTGCAAAGGTTGTCGTGAACGATCTGGGTGTGTCGCGCGACGGCACCGGACGTTCCTCTGATGCGGCCGAGAGTGTCGTCGCAGAAATCAAAGCGATGGGCGGCGATGCCATGAGCCACGGTGCCGACGTCAGCGACGAGGATGCGGTCAAGGATATGATCGCGCAGGCGATGGATGCTTGGGGACGCATTGATATCTGCGTGAACAACGCAGGCATCCTGATGGATAAGACCTTTGCCAAAATGGAAATGGCCGCGTTTCGCAAGGTCGTTGACGTGCATCTGATTGGGTCTGCGAACGTGGCGCATGCCTGCTGGCCAATCATGCGGGAGCAAAAATACGGGCGTATCGTGCTGACCTCGAGCGCGTCCGGCCTTTATGGAAACTTTGGGCAGTCCAACTATGGCGCGGCGAAGGCGGCGATGCTGGGCCTGATGAACGTACTGCACATGGAAGGTGCGCGCGATAATATCCGCGTAAATACGTTGGCCCCTACGGCAGCCACTCGTATGACCGCCGATTTGCTGCCTGCAGAAGCACAGGAATTACTCGCGCCCGAGACTATCACCCCTGGCCTGCTTTATCTGGTGAGTGAAGATGCCCCTTCCCAAGTTATTCTGGGGGCCGGTGCCGGTAGCTATGCTGAAACGCGCGTGTACGAGACACAAGGTATCACGCTGATCGGGGACGACAACACCCCCGAAGCAGTTGCCGCGCAGTTCGACAAGATCCGCGACGATACAGACCAACGACAACTGGGCGATGCCTTCGGCCAGACCAAGAAATACGCCCTCAATGCAGCATCGGCCAAAGGCCTGAAGCTCGACTGGTAAATCAAGGAGACTACCTATGCGTGACGCAGTAATCGTATCAACAGCCCGTACCCCGATCGGCAAAGCCTATCGCGGTGCGTTTAACAACACGACACCACAGGCGCTGGCAGCGCACGCCATCGAGAACGCCGTAAAGCGTGCGGGCATTGATCCGGCGAGCATTCAGGATTGCATCATGGGTGCGGCGCTGCAGCAGGGCCATTCCGGCGGCAACATTGCACGTCAGGCAGCAATCCGTGCGGGCCTCCCCGTGACTGTTGCTGGGATGTCGCTCGACCGTCAGTGCGCCTCGGGCATGATGGCGATTGCCACAGCAGCCAAGCAGGTCATCACAGACGGTATGGATGTTGTGATCGGCGGCGGTGTCGAGAGTATCTCTATGGTGCAGACGCCCGAGATGCGCGTGAAGGCGGATCCATGGCTAAAAGAGCACAAGCCCGCGATCTATATGTCCATGCTTGAGACAGCCGAGACAGTGGCCGAGCGTTATAACGTAAGCCGCGAGCGGCAGGACGAATACGCCGCGCGCAGCCAGCACAACACCCACATGGGTCAAGAGGCGGGCAAGTTTGACGACGAAATCGTTCCGATGACCACGATGATGATGGTCCAGAACAAAGAGACCAAGGAGATCACCGAACATGAGGTGACCCTGTCCAAGGACGAGGGCAATCGCCCGGGAACTTCTGCCGAAATGTTGGCGGGTCTTAGCCCCGTTTTCAAGGACGGTATGACGATTAAAGAAGGCAAGTTCATTACAGCAGGCAACGCTTCGCAGCTGTCAGACGGTGCTTCTGCAACCGTCATCATGGAAGCGAAAAAAGCCGAGCAGATGGGCCTCGCCCCTTTAGGCCGTTACATGGGTGTGATGGCTGCGGGCTGTGAGCCGGACGAGATGGGTATTGGCCCGATCTACGCCGTGCCACCACTGCTCAAGGCGCACGGCCTCAAGATTGAGGATATCGGTTTGTGGGAACTGAACGAAGCATTTGCTGTGCAGGTCATACAGTCACGTGATGTTCTGGGCATTCCTGACGAGTTGCTAAACGTTAACGGCGGTGCGATCTCTATCGGGCACCCTTACGGCATGTCAGGTGCACGGATGGTCGGTCACGCGCTGATCGAAGGCAAGCGTCGCGGCGCGAAATACGTTGTCTGCACCATGTGCGTGGGCGGCGGTATGGGTGCTGCAGGCCTTTTCGAGGTTCTGTAACCTTTGCACTTCGCGAACAAGCGGGGCGGTTTCAGCCGCCCCCTCACCATCAATATGAAATCTGGAGGCATTATGGCCCGTTCCGATACCCACCTGCCGAAAGCCCTGCAAGGGCTGCGTATTCCGCTGATTGCTTCGCCGCTTTTCATCATTTCGGTGCCAAAGCTGGTGATTGCCCAGTGTAAAGCGGGCATCGTGGGTTCGTTCCCTGCGCTCAACGCGCGTGAGGCAGAGGGTGAGCCACCGATGCTGGATGCATGGCTGACAGAGATAAAAGAGGAATTGGACCGGTATAATCAGGCTAATCCTGACAAGCCTGCGGCACCCTACGCGATTAACCAGATTGTGCACCGCTCCAACACACGGCTTGAGCGGGACCTCGAAATCGCCGCCAAGCATGAAGTACCGATATGGATTACGTCTCTGGGCGCCCGTGTTGAGGTTAACGAGGCTGCACACAGCTGTGGTGGCATCGTCCTGCACGACATTATCAATAATAAATTTGCGCGCAAAGCCGTTGAAAAAGGCGCAGACGGCCTTGTTGCTGTAGCCGCCGGTGCAGGAGGTCATGCTGGGCAGCAATCGCCCTTCGCGCTGGTTCGCGAAATCCGCGAATGGTATGATGGGCCAATCGCCCTTTCCGGCTCAATCGCTACAGGCGAAAGCTTGCTTGCGGCGCGGGCAATGGGGGCTGACCTTGGCTATACGGGATCACCTTTTATTGCGACGGACGAGGCCAATGCCGATCAGGCCTACAAGGACATGATCGTGGACAGTACCGCCGAAGATATCGTTTATTCGTCTCTCTTTACCGGCGTTTGGGGCAATTACCTCAAGGGATCGGTCAAGAATGCCGGTATGGACCCTGACAATCTGCCCACTGCCGATGCTTGCTCGATGAATTTTGGTACCGATCGCGAAAAACCCAAGGCATGGAAAACCATCTGGGGTTCCGGGCAAGGTATCGGCGCGATCAAATCTGTCGGACCCGCAAGCGCGATCGTGGACCGCATGGCAAAGGAATACTTCGCGGCCGGTAAGAAGCTGGCGGCAGAGTTTTCTTGATGCGCCGCACGAGCCTCTACACCTTCACAATGAACCTGGCACCATGCATTTCGCCTGCGTGCCTGGTCAGGAAAGGTTTGATGTGGCTGAGCTGATCGTTATTCGTCATGGGCAGGCATCTTTTGGCGCAGAAAACTATGATGTACTGTCTGATCTGGGCCGTGCGCAGTCACGGGCAGCGGGAGAGTGGCTGCGCCGCGCTCAATGGCATCCCGACCGGATTGTGACAGGGACGCTGGAGCGCCAGATTGATACCGCCAGCGAGATGGGATTTGACCCGGTACCGGAACAGCACCCGGGCCTGAACGAATATGATTTTGGAAACCTGCTGGAGGCGAGGTTTCCAGAAGGGTTGCCAGAGTTGGTGAATGCGGACCGCAAAGTACATTTCCGCACGCTGCGCGAAACCGTATTCGCGTGGCAGCGCGGTGAAATCGACAACCCCTATGAGAGCTGGGAGCAATTCGCCACTCGCGTAGAAGCGGCGCGGGCCTTTGCCCTCGACACCACAGCAAAACGCGTACTGGTTGTCAGTTCCGGCGGAGTGATTGGACAGATGGTCGCCGCCTCTCTGCAAGCACCGGCAGAGCACATGATGAACCTCAACCTCCAAATTAAAAATGCGGCCATGACGCGGTTTATGTTTTCGGGTAGTTTGTTTTCATTGAACGAATTTAATTCTACCCCGCATTATGCCACGCCTGAGGGCGCGAACTTGATGAGTTATAGTTAGGGAAGCCACATGACCGATACACAAACCCTCGATGAAGCGGCGGTGCACGCTTACCTGACCGAAAACCTGCCGGGCTACACCGGTCCGATGGAAGTTACCAAATTTCAGGGCGGCCAGTCGAATCCGACTTTTATGCTCAAAACGCCATCGCATTCTTATGTTTTGCGCCGCAAGCCGCCAGGCGTATTGCTTAAATCCGCGCATGCGGTGGATAGAGAGTTTCGCGTGCAAAAGGCCCTTCACGGGACGGATGTGCCGGTGTCCAAAATGCATCTTTTGTGCGAGGACGATAGTGTGATCGGCTCCATGTTCTATATTATGGATCATGTTGCTGGCCGCAACTTCAACGAACCTGCTATGCCGGACTTATCGAACGGGGACCGTGGTAAAATCACTTCCGAGATGAACCGGGTTCTTGCCGCGCTACATACTGTCGATATTAACGCGGTCGGGCTTACCGATTATGGTCCCGAAGGCAATTACTTCGAGCGTCAGGTCGGTCGCTGGTCCAAACAATACCGCGCCTCCGAGACAACCAAGATCCCTGCGATGGACCAACTGATGGACGCGCTCGTGGGCGAACGCCCGGAGGATGACGGCCAGCGCACGTTGGTCCACGGAGATTACCGCCTCGACAATATGATTTTTGATGCAAACACGACTGACTGTCGCGCAATATTGGATTGGGAGCTGTCTACAATCGGCCATCCTTTTGCCGATCTGGCAGCGGTAATTATGCAATGGCAGTTGCCTGCCGGTAGTGAAGGCCGTGGGATGGGCGGTCTTGACCGTGCTGCCCTTGGTCTGCCGAGCGATGAGGATTTCATTGCGGAATATTGCCAGAGGCGTGGCCTTAAAGGCATCGACCACTTCGGCTACTACCTTGCCTTCACCTTTTTCCGGATGGCGGCAATCATTCAGGGTGTACTCAAGAGGGCGCTGGACGGAAACGCATCGAACCCCGAGCGTGCGATGAAGGTGGGGGCATTTGTGCCGGTGTTCGCCCAGCATGGGCTCGACGCCCTCAAGCGAGGCTGAAGTATGGAGTTTGATCCCGAGCTGGAGAGCAAAGACCGTAATTTTGTGACCGCCCTTGCACGCGGTCTAGAGATTTTGCGCTGTTTCCGGCGTGGGGATCTGACCCTTACCAACAGCGATTTTTCCGAAAGGACGGGCCTGCCAAAAGCCACAATTTCACGTCTGACCCATACTTTGTGCGAGTTGGATTATCTGGTGGCAGATGCGCGTGTTGGTACCTATCGGCTAAGCGCAGGCGTGCTGCGACTAGGCTTTAGCCGTCTTGCAGCAATGGACATGCGCGACCGTGCCAAGCACGAAATGCACGCCTTGCGGATGGAGGGGCCAAACCCCTTTGTTACGGTTTCACTGGGTGAGCAGCACAGGACGGAAGTAATTTATCTGGCGACAGAATGCTCGACCGAGGAAGTCACGTTGATGGTTCGGGTTGGCACACGTCTGCCGCTGTTTCGCTCTGCAATCGGCAAGGCAATCCTCGCCGTGACCCCTGAGGACCGGTGCGAACAGATTTTTGGATTTGCCCGTGCGGAGGGACCGGAGATCGAAGTGGCGGCACGTGAGCGGTATAAGGAAGCTGTGAGCGAATATGCCACCTACGGTTACTGCCTTGGATATGGAAACTGGCGTCCCGATGTGAACGGAATTGCGGTCCCTGTGCATTCGCTGAGTGACGGACGGATTTACGGTCTTAACGTTGGCGGCCCGTCTTACCGCGTGAAACCAAAGCAGCTTGAAGCGGTTTACGCTGAGCGCTTGCTAAAAGTCGCGGCCTCGCTGAGCATTAACGAATAACCGCGGATTCGCGGGTCGTCGCCAGCTTTTTCATCCCGCTCGCTCTGACGGGCAGCTATTCCGCACAGCGGAACTAAGCGGGTTGATTTCTCGACAGCTCTTCATTGGAATGGGGTAGATTTAGAGTTTTGCCTCGTAATTCTGGCAATGACTATGCGAATTTTTTTTCCATGGGTAGAATGCAGTGACAAGTCGGCGTTCTGATAATTGATGTTTAAAAACATTAGCCTAAGAATGATCCGGCAGAGACACTCTCAGGTGTCGATAGGGAATCTAGTGGGATTCCCTAACGTCAACGGGGAAAAACCGCTGGTCTGTCGCAATGTGAGTGCTTGACTTACACAGGGGGTATGTAACTCTCGCTTTGTAGCCCTTTTAGATAATGATCGCAAAACAGCGGCGGGCTTTCCTAGGGAGGATTAAAATGAAAAATATCACAAAACTCGGTGCGGTCTCCGCGCTGTCACTCATTGTCGGCGCCAGCGCTGCGTTTGCGGAAAACATCAAGGTCGCGTTTATCGATCCGTTGTCCGGCCCCTTTGCCAGCACCGGAACAAACGGTCTGCACCAGTTCGAATTCGCTGCCGACTACATGGTCAACCAAAAGGGTGGTCTTCTTGACGGCGCGCAGATGGAAGTCCTCGGTTTCGACAACAAAGTCAGCCCGAAAGAATCGCTGATCCAGTTGCAGGTCGCGATTGACCAAGGTGTGCGCTATATCGTTCAGGGTAACTCCTCTGGTGTTGCAATCGCGCTGACCGAGGCCATTGAGAAACACAACAGCCGCAACCCCGATAGCCGCGTACTGTTCCTCAACTACGCCGCCGTTGACCCGGTTCTGACAAACGAAAAGTGTAACTTCTGGCACTTCCGTTTTGACGCGAACGCCGACATCAAGATGGACGCACTCACTGACGTGATCGCCGAAAATGATGACATCAAAAAAGTCTACATCATTGGTCAGGACTATTCCTTCGGTAAGGCCGTAGGCGATGCAGCCGTCTCGATGCTGGGCGAAAAGCGTTCCGATATCGAAATCGTCGGCAACGAACTGCACCCAATCGGCAAGGTAAAGGATTTCACCCCCTATTCACGTAAAATCGTTGCTTCTGGCGCAGATGCCGTAATCACCGGCAACTGGGGTTCGGACATGCTCGGGCTGGGCAAGTCGATCATCGACAACGGCTTTACGGGTCCGATCTATACCTACTACGCAGCTGGTTCAGGCATCACTGCGGCGTTTGGCGAATCCGGCAAAGGCGTGATCCGTCTTATCTCCGAAGGTCAGGTGAACCCGCCGCCATCGCCAGAGGCGGCTGCCTATTACGATGCGTTCAAGGTGAAGTACCCTGATGGCAACATTGACCAGACGCGTATCTCCAACACTATCGGTATGCTTGCCGCTGCTATTACAAAAGCAGGCACCGCCGACGATGTTGTTGCCGTTGCGAATGCACTGGAAGGGATGGAGTATGACAGCATGTGGGGTGGTAAACTGATGATGCGTCCCGACGATCACCAGCTGATCCAAGATATGCACATTGCTGCGCACACCAACGAAGGCATCACATACACCTTCGATAACTCCGAATATGGCGTTCTGGTAGAGTCGACTGTTGAAATGGCATCGGCTGACATCGCGAGCACCTGTGAAATGAAGCGCCCATAAGCGCTGCTTTTCCGGCCCGTCCGTTCAACTGTGCGGACGGGCCGATTAACTCTTAATCCTTTTTGTTTCGGAGGGGCCCCATGGACCTCATTCTCGTCAATCTGATCGACGGGCTGGTAACTGGACTGCTGTTGTTTATGCTATCTGCCGGCCTGACCCTTATTTTCTCGATGATGGGCGTTCTGAACTTTGCCCATGCCAGCTTTTATATGCTTGGTGCATATTTTGGCTACCAGATCAGCATGGCGCTGGGTTTTTGGATGGGTCTCCTGATCGCACCACTGGTTGTAGGCGTTTTGGGTGCGGGGGTAGAACGGTATGGGTTGCGGCGTGTGCACCAATACGGTCACGTGCCAGAGCTGATATTTACCTTCGGCCTTGCCCTTCTGATCGAGGAGTTGGTGCAGTTTGTCTGGGGTAAGAACCAGTTGCCCTATTCGATCCCAGAGATTCTCAATTTCACGGCTTTCTCGATCTCCGGAAATTTCATTCCCGCCTACAAGATATTTATGATCTTTATCTCGGTCGGAATTTTCATCGGTCTCCTTTATGTCCTTACCAAAACCCGCGTCGGCATGATCATTCAGGCCGCCCTGAGTTATCCGCGCACGGTTGAGGCGTTGGGCCACAATGTACCGCTCATATTTATGGGTGTGTTCGGCGTGGGTACGGCGCTGGCAGGTGTCGCAGGTGTAATTGCGGGGCCGGTGTTGGGTACATTCCCCGGTATGGCCTTTGTTCTGGGTCCGATTGTCTTTGTGACGATCGTGATTGGGGGGCTGGGTTCGCTTTGGGGTGCGCTTGCGGCCTCATTGCTGATCGGTTGGATGACGACATTCGCCAAGGCCTACAACATCGAGCTATCGAGTATCCTTAATTTCATCGGTCTGAGCAGACCGGAGAATATGGATGAAAGCCTGTTTCGTGATTTCTGGAGTATGACCAGTCCGCAAATCGCAGATATCCTCCCCTATATCCTGATGGTGTTGATCCTTATCTTCCGCCCTGCAGGCCTGTTCGGAAAGCGTACACAATGACCGGTCAGACAAAAACAAACCCGTCCAAAACTGCCCAGTCGGCGCCTACAGGCTCTGTACTGTTTGCTGTGCTGCCTTGGATACTCGCAGCACTGTTGCTGGCCGTCTTGCCGCAGGTGTTCTCCAATAACTCCGCACTGACCATCATGAACCAGATGTCGATCACAATTGTGTTTGCGTTGGCGTATAACATGCTTCTGGGGCAGGGTGGCATGCTCTCCTTCGGGCATGCGGTCTATGCGGGTGTCGGCGGTTTTGCCTGCATGCATATCATGAACACCTCCGAGTTTTTCTCATCCATCCCGCTGGTGATCCTGCCGTTCTTTGGCGGATTGTTCGGCATGGCGTTCGCGGCACTGATCGGTAGCTTTTCGACGCGCACAGCGGGTACGACCTTTGCTATGATCACGCTGGGATTGGGCGAGCTGATTGCCGCCTCGTCGCTGATCTTCGTCGCATTCTTTGGGGGTGAGGGCGGTATATCGGGTGATCGTACAGACGCGCTGCCGTTCTTTGGTGAGCAGTTCTTGCAGCAAGAGCAGGTCTATTACCTTACCGCAGCTTGGGTTCTTATATCTGCTGCATCAATGTATCTATGGAGCCGCACGCCGGTAGGCCGGATGGCGAATGCCGTGCGCGACAATCCAGAACGAGCAGAGTTTTTGGGGTATTCCGCACGATGGGTCCGCTATTACAGCTTTGTCGCATCAGGGTTTTTTGCGGGTGTGTCGGGTGGCCTTTTCGCTATCAACTACGAGATCCTGACCGAAGAGAACCTAAATGCTGTTTCATCGGGTATCATTTTGTTGGTGACCTTCCTCGGAGGTGTCGGGTTCTTTTTCGGGCCGATTATTGGGGCAATTACCTTCACCCTTTTACAAACTGTGCTGAGCCTTTCGACAGAACTTTGGGCATTTTATGCCGGTACGCTATTTGTCCTGACGGTGATGTTCTTTCCGGGCGGACTTGCGGGGCTGATTATGATGCACCTGCCTGCTCTGCGGTTGGGAAAGCTGGGACTGCTGGTTGTGCCGTATATCAAAACTCTGGTGCCCGGAGCGATCGGGATTTTGGGGCTGGCCGCGCTGGTCGAGATGACGTTCCATTACCGGCACGCAGCGGTTGGCGATCATGAGATGACGTTATTCTGGACGACCTTTGACAATCACACACTGTTGCCATGGATCATTGCTGGAGCAATCACATTGATCGGCTTTGGCATAGCCCGCGCCACAGCACCTGCGTTGAAAGATGCATGGAACGAAGCGAATACCGCAAGAAAGGCGCAGTCATGAGTACACCCGCCCTTGAACTTATCGGCCTTAAAAAGAGTTTTGGCAAAGCCGAGATTATTCGCGGTATCGACCTGTCGATCGGCAAAGCCGAGCGTCATGCGATTATCGGACCTAACGGTGCAGGTAAATCAACGCTCTTCAACTTGATCACTGCACGGTTTGCGCCCACATCGGGTTCTGTGAAATTACATGGCGAAAACCTTGCCGGACTTGAGCCATACCAGATCAACCGGAAGGGGTTGAGCCGATCGTTCCAGATCACCAATATTTTTGCGAATATGACGGTGTTTGAGAATGTTCGCTGCGCCTTACTGTGGTCTCAGGGTTATAAATACAGCTTCTGGAACTTGGTGAACCGCCAGCGGGAACTGACCGAGGGCGCCGAGGCCATTCTGGATGAGATCAACCTCCTTGGCCGCCGTAATCTGCCCGCAGGTACCCTTAGCTATGCCGAACAGCGCGCGCTGGAAATCGGGATCACGATTGCCGGCGGCGCCGATGTCATCATGCTCGACGAGCCGACAGCGGGGATGTCCAACACTGAAACTGATTACATCATGGACCTCATAATGCGCGTGACCGCGGGCAAAACCCTTGTGATGGTCGAGCACGACATGGGCGTGGTGTTCGGCCTTGCCGACCGTATCAGCGTTTTGGTTTACGGGGAGATTCTGGCCACAGGCGCACCAGCGGATGTGCGCGCGGATGCAAAAGTTCAAGAAGCCTATCTCGGCGCAGCACTGGAGGCAGAGCACTAATGATCGAAGTCACCGATATGCACGCCTATTATGGCAAATCACACATCCTTCAGGGTGTGAACCTGAACGTTCAGGAAGGCGAGATTGTCGCCCTTCTGGGGCGCAACGGGGTGGGCCGTTCCACCACCTGCAAAGCGATCATGGGCGAGGTCCAACCAAAGGGATCGGTCAAGTTTCGCGGGCAGGAGATTGCCGGTAAGAAGGCCTATGAGATTGCGAATATGGGCATCGGTTATGTGCCGGAAAACCGCGATATCTTTCCTGGCCTGACAACCCGCCAGAACCTGACACTGGGCCTTAAACCGGGTCAAAAAGACGGCGCAGGCCGCTGGTCAATGCAAATGATGTTCGAAATGTTTGAAAACCTTGACCGCCGTGCCGACGTCGAGGCAAGCGTGCTGTCGGGCGGTGAGCAACAAATGCTGACCATGTGTCGCACACTGATGGGCGATCCGGATTTTGTAATGATCGACGAGCCGACAGAAGGTCTCAGCCCGCAAATGGTGCAGAAGGTCGCGGAAGTTCTCAAAGCAATTGCCGAAAAGGGGATATCGACCCTGCTGGTGGAGCAAAAACTGTCGATCGCGATGGATATTGCGGACCGCGTTTATGTTATGGGCCACGGTCAGGTTGTATTTGAGGGAACGCCAAAAGAGCTGAAGGCACGTGAAGACGTGCGCAAGGAGTGGTTGGAAGTCTAATGCCGGGCTTTGATAAGGACCGCCTGAACCGCATCGCTGGATGGATGCAATCCTATGTGGATGACCGCCGCTTTGCAGGTGCCTCCGTGCTTGTCGCGCAAGGTGGGCGCGAGGCGTATTACCATGACTGTGGCCTGCGTGATGTGGCCTCTGGCTTGCCATGGCAGCGTGATACGGTTGCACGCATTTACTCCATGACAAAGCCGGTCACTTCTGTGGCTTTAATGATGCTGGCGGAGCGTGGATTAATCCACCTCGATGCGCCTTTATCGGATTTCATCCCTTCGTTCAAAGACATGCATTGTTTGCGTGCAGGTGCCACATCGATCGACCAGACCGAGGCCTGTGAGACGCCGACACTGCACCAGCTTCTGACCCATACTTCCGGCCTTAGCTATGGGTTCAACCCCGGCGTTTTGGGGAAGGCGATGGCAGAACAGCAGATCGAGTTTCGTGGTACAAAAGGCACGATGGCCGAGATGGCTGACCGCCTCTCTGTACTGCCGCTGGCCTTTGCACCGGGCACGCGTTGGGAATATTCGGTTGCTACCGATATCCTTGGCCGCGTGATTGAGGTCATTACCGGTAAAGCGCTCGAACAGGTTTTCATCGACGAGATATTCGATCCGCTGGGTATGAACGACACACGTTTCAAGGTACCTGCGCATGCCCATGACCGTTTCGCCGCCTGCTATACACCGCTGGCTGGAAGCGCGTTTTCTGTTGGTAAAGTCGATAAAAGTGCCGAGACATTGCGTGAATTGGACGGGTCCGCTAAATCTCCGTTCTTGCACCCGCAAATTCAGTCTGGCGGCGGTGGTCTTGTCGGTACAATCGATGATTATTTGAAGTTCACCGAGATGATGCGCACAGGCGGTGCCGGTATTATCGGTCCCAAAACGCTGGCGTTCATGATGCGCAACCATCTGGGCGGCGATATTGCGTCAATGGGTCCGCGCAGCTTTGCTGAACAACCTATGGAGGGGACGGGCTTTGGCCTTGGCGGCGCTATCATGCTGGACCCAGGTCGCGCCCGTGCACCGGGCAGTATTGGTGATTTTAGCTGGGGGGGCATGGCGTCTACCGCGTTCTGGATTGATCCGGTCAACGAGCTGTCGGTGATTTTCTTCACCCAGCTTATCCCGAGTAGTTCCTATCCCGCACGCCCCCAGCTTAGAGCGTTGATCCACGGAGCGCTGACGTGAACCGTGTTCTGTGGACACCGACGGCAGAGCGCGCCGAGGCATCGACCATGGCGGCGTTCGAGCGGTTTGTGCGCGACACCCGCGGCCTTACATTTTCCGATTATAACGAGATGTGGGAGTGGAGCGTTACAGACCTCGATGCTTTTTGGGCGTCGATCTGGGATTTTTTCAACGTCCGCGCGAGCGTCTCGTATGATAAAATCCTCGGTTCACGCAGTATGCCCGGGGCGCAGTGGTGCCCCGGTGCGATGCTCAATTACGCTGAAAATATCCTGCGCCATGCCGAAGGGCGCGAGGACCATCCCGCCCTCGTAAGTATGTCCGAGACGTTGGGGCGCAAAGAGCTTTCATGGGGCGAACTGCGCTCGCAAGTCGCATCTGTCGCACATAACCTGAAAGCGATGGGTGTCACGCAGGGCGACCGCGTAGTGGCGGTACTGCCCAATACAGAAATTGCACTTATTGCATTCCTCGCCACTGCAAGCATTGGCGCGGCGTGGTCGCTTTGTGCGCCGGATATGGGTCATGTTGCGATCCTCGACCGGTTCAAACAGATTGCGCCAAAGGTGTTCATCTCGCAGGATGGTTATACCCATTTGGGTAAAACTGTAGATCGCCGCGAGGTGCTGGCCGAGATTACCGCTGGTCTGCCGAGCGTGGTGCAGTTTGTAACCCTTCCGGTTATGGGCAATCTGCCCGAAGGCCATGCTGAGTGGGACAGTCTGTTGCACGAGGACGTAAGTTTTACTCCTACGCAGGTGCCTTTCGACCAACCGCTTTGGATCGTCTATTCGTCCGGCACAACGGGCAATCCAAAACCAATCGTACATGGCCATGGCGGCGTGGTGCTAGAAGCCGCGAAGCAGTCGCTCCACCATGATATAACCCGCGATGACCGCTTTTGCTGGCTTACGTCGTCTGGCTGGATCATGTGGAATGCACAATGGATGGCACTGGGTCAGGGGGCGACCGTTTGCCTTTTTGACGGCGCGCCGAACCATCCTGACATGTTGGCACTCTGGCGTTTTGCCGCCGAGGAAAAACTGACTTATCTTGGGGCAGGTGCCGCATTTTTTGCGGGATGTCTTAAGGCTGGTATCACACCTCGTGATGCCGTCGATCTGTCGCATCTGCGCTCACTTGGCTCAACCGGATCACCGCTCAGCGCTGATGCCTATGACTGGATTTACCGTGACGTGAAGGCCGACGTTTGGCTTGCGCCCATTTCAGGCGGTACCGATTTGGCTGGCGCGTTTGTTCTTGGCCACCCTGGCATGCCCGTGCGCGCAGGCGAAATGCAGTGCCGCGCCTTGGGCAATGCCGTGCGCGCCTATGATCCATTCGGACAGGAACTTATTGGCGAAGTGGGAGAGCTGGTTTGCACTGAACCGTTGCCTTCCATGCCGCTCTATTTCTGGGGCGATGATGACGGCACTCGTTTGTTTGAGAGCTACTACGATACCTATCCCGGTATCTGGCGCCACGGTGACTGGATCAGCATTGATGCAACTGGCGCCAGCGTAATTTATGGCCGCTCGGATGCTACGATAAACCGGAAGGGGCTGCGTCTGGGCTCTGCCGAGATCTATCAGGCGGTAGAGGGACTTGATGAGATCCTGGACAGTCTCGTTGTCGATCTGGAGTTTCTGGGCCGTGAGAGTTTCATGCCCCTGTTTGTGGTCCCTGCGTCAGGGATATGCTTTGACGAAACCCTTAAACAAAAAATTAATGATGCGATCCGCAAAGGTGTTTCTGCCCGCTTTATCCCGAATGAAATCGTCGAAGTTGTGCAAATTCCGCGAACGTTGTCAGGTAAAAAGCTTGAGGTTCCGGTAAAAAAGCTGTTGTTGGGAGGGGACCCCGCAACTGTGGTGAACCGTGACAGCATGGCAAACCCCGACAGCTTTGACTTTTTTATCGCCTATGCGGATGCACGGGCCACGACCTGAAAGCCCCCGATATGAGCACCGCCGCCGATCAACTGCTGGAACTTCTGGATATTGAACAGCTGGAGGTCGATCTGTTTCGGGGTATGGGCAACGGCGGCGAGACGACGACCCGCATCTTTGGTGGGCACGTCATTGCCCAAGCATTGATGGCTGCGTACCGCACGGTTCCCGACCGTTTGTGCCACAGTTTGCATGCGTATTTCATACGCCCTGGCGATCCGAAAATACCAGTGATTTATCAGGTTGATCGTGCTCGTGATGGCGGAAGTTTTACCACCCGCCGTGTCGTCGCGATCCAGCATGGGAAACAGATTTTCAACCTCTCGGCATCATTCCACATTGATGAAGAGGGCTGGGACTTCCAGCATAAGATGCCGCAGGTAGGCACGCCCGAAGAATGGCCGAACCGAGACGAGTTGCGGGAGGCCCATGTTGACAAGATCCCAGAGAGGTTTCGCGATGATTTTATGCGCGAGCGCCCTATCGAACTACGTGAAGTAGCTCCCCGCGATTTTTTTACGCCTGAAAAAGCGTCTGATCGTAATCACTTGTGGTTTAGGATGGAGGCGGCCAAAGGGCAGGGGCCACAAATGCAACATTGCTTGCTCGCCTATGCCTCGGATATGAACCTTCTTGGCTCGTCCCTGCGCCCGCATGGGCTGACATGGTTTCAGGGTAATGTCATGAGTGCCAGCCTTGATCATGCCATGTGGTTCCATGGCCCCATCCAATTCAGTGATTGGCATCTTTACGATCTGGATGCACCTTGGACTGGAAAGGCCCGTGGTTTCAACCGTGGTTCGATCTACAGTGCTGATGGTACTTTGGTTGCGAGTGTCGCCCAAGAAGGCCTCGTGCGCCCCCTCAAGAAAAAATAAGCCGCCCCTATAGACGGCTCATTCTTCATTTTTACTGTAAACTCAATTGATCGCACAACCTATGCGGCGAATTGAATTTATCCAAACATAAAGAAGCACAGCTTGTTGCCGTCTGGGTCCCGCACGTATGAGCCGTAAAACCGGTCAGGTATGCGCTGGCCCGGAGGTCCGTCACAAGTGGCGCCCAACTCCAGCGCGCGGGCATGCAGGCGGTCGGCTTCCTCTTTTTCCGCGATTGGGAAAGCGATCATAACGCCATTGCCAGGATTGCAGGCTTCACCGTCGTACGGTTCGCAAACGGCCAGCATTGGCTCGCCGCGTTTAGTACCGATAAACGCGATCCGCCCCGCGTCGATCACGACTTTCGCCCCTTTGTCTGCAAACAGATCGCAGTAGAATTTTTTGGCGCGCTCCATGTCGCTCACGCCGATGGTGGTATAGCCAATCATCTTATGGTCCTAATCGTCAAAGCTGCCAAAGCGGCGGTTGAGTTTGCGCATGCCGCCGATCCAGCGGTCATAGTTGTCTGTTTTGTTACGCATGTAGGTCTCGACTTCTTTGTGTGGGAGCACAAGAAACGATTCCGCGCGGATGGTTTGTACGCAGGCCTCTGCAACAGGGCCCGGCTCCATCATGCCGTCAATCGCAGCTACATGTTCCTCATGGCCCCGCGTCATTTCTGTGCGCACAGCCTGAGGGCAAAGCACTGACACCTTGATGCCAAGGTCGCCATAGCTGAGTGCGAGCCATTCTGCCAAGCCAACAGCCGCATGTTTTGTCACGCCATATGGCGCGCTGCCGATCTGGTTGAGCAAACCCGCAGCTGATGCGGTGTTGAGAAGATAGCCACCGCCGCGCGCGGACATCAGTGGTACGAGGTGACGTGCAGCCCAAACGTGGGACATCACGTTGATCTCCCAAATCCGCTGCCATGCATCATCCTCGACCTCGACGCCGCCTGCGACCGAAATGCCTGCGTTCGAGCAAAAAAGGTCGATGGGACCCAGATCTGCTTCGACCGCGTCGATCATGTCGGTAATCTGGTCCTTGACCGAAACATCAACATGATAGGCCTTCCCGCCCATCATTTTGGCTGTTTCTTCGGCACCAGCCATATCGCGGTCAACGCATGCGATATGTTTGGCACCTTCTTCGGCATAGCGCAGGCACATCGCCCGCCCTATGCCCGATGCTGCTCCTGTTACGACGATAATTTTATCTTTGAGTTCCATCGTTCAGGTCCACATATTCGAGCCGCCACAGACGGTGAGCGCCTGACCGGTCATATATTTGCTCGCATCTGATGCGAGGAATACGGCAAGCCCTGCAAAGTCTTCAGGATCGCCCAAACGACGCAGAGGGATCTCGTTCTCGATCCGATTTGCGACTTCGGGATTATCCCAAAGTTCGCGGGCAAACTCTGTCTTGACCAGACCGGGACAGATCGCGTTAAAGCGGATGCCATTTGGTCCGAACTCGGCGGCGAGGTTACGTACCAGACCGATCAGCGCCAGCTTTGACATGCCATAAGTGCCCAGCATCACCGAGGGTTTGAACGCTCCGATCGAAGAGGTAAACGCCATTGAGCCACCGCCCGATGCCACCATGTCAGGTGCTACCATCTGTGCAAGCCAAAGGTTCGAGCGCACATTCGCATCCATCGTTTTCGTATAGGCCTCATCGGGGATTTCGGAGGTTTTCCCGTAATAGGGGTTAACCCCCGCATTCCCGATCACGCAATCGATAGGACCTGCGAGATCATGCGTGGTGTCGACCAGCAGTTGCAGCTGCTCTTTGTATCCAACATTACACGCAACCGCATGGGCGCGGCCTTTGCCAAGGGCGTTAATACCCTTGGCGGCTTCGTCCAGTTGTTCCTGCTTGCGCGCGGATATTACGACGGTCGCACCGTGTTCTGCCAATGCGGTGGCCATCGCCAGGCCCATCCCTTTGGATGCGCCTGTGAGAAGTGCTACCTTTCCGGTCAGATCAAACAGCTCACTCATACGCCGCTCCGCGAGCGGCCGGTAGCAATCTCGTTCCGTGCAGCGTGGGTGCGGGAATTGCTTTCTTTGTAATCCTTCACTTCTGCACGGGCGATCACGTGGTGGTGCACTTCATCAGGACCATCCGCATAGCGCAGGGTGCGCTGTGCTGTATACATGCCGGACAGGGGCGACCATTGGGAAATGCCCGTTGCACCGTGCACCTGCATCGCCTGATCAATAATGTCACAGACCTGCTCCGGCACTTTTGCCTTGATCATCGAGACCCAGATACGCGCCTCTTTGTTCCCCAGCACATCCATCGCTTTGGCTGCTTTGAGGACCAGCAAACGCATGGATTCGATCTCGATCTTGGCGCGGGAAATTGTTTCCATGTTCTTGCCCAGATCAATGACCTTCTTGCCGAACGCTTCGCGCGACAAGCCACGCTCAATCATCAGATCAAGCGCTTTTTCCGCAGCCCCGATTGAGCGCATGCAGTGGTGAATACGGCCAGGTCCAAGGCGGACTTGGGAAATTTCGAAGCCCTTGCCCTCACCCCACAGAATGTTCGCCTCCGGTACGCGTACGTTGGTGAATTTGATGTGCATGTGGCCGTGTGGCGCATCGTCATGGCCGAATACGTGCATCGGCCCTACAATCTCCACGCCGGGGGTGTCGATAGGGACAAGGATCTGGGATTGCTGGCGAAACGGCTCTGCATCGGGAGATGTTTTTACCATGGTGATCATGATCTTGCAGCGCGGATCGCCGGCACCGGAAATATAGTATTTCTCGCCGTTGATGACCCACTCACCATTCTCGAGTACCGCGGAGGTCGAGATATTCTTGGCATCCGAGGACGCCATATCAGGCTCTGTCATTGCGAAAGCAGAGCGGATTTTGCCTGCGAGGAGCGGCTTGAGCCACTGTTCTTTCTGCTCTGGGGTGCCGATGCGCTCCAGCACTTCCATGTTACCCGTATCGGGAGCGTTACAATTCAGGGTCTCTGGTGCCAGCGGGCTCTTGCCGAGCTCTGCGGCGATATAGGCGTAATCGAGGTTGCTGAGACCCTCACCGGTTTCGGCGTTTGGCAAAAAGAAGTTCCAAAGACCGGCATCGCGCGCCTTTTGCTTGGCTTCCTCCAGCAGCTCCAGCTGACCAGGTGCATAGGACCAGCGGTCTGCACGGCCCTCTCCGAGACGGAAAAACTCGTCCGTCATCGGGTCCACATTTTCGCGGATGTGCTTAATCACTGCTGCCAGAAGCGGCTTTGCCTTTTCGGACATTGCCAGATTGTTCATTTCCATTGGTGTATCAGACATACGATGTCTCCTTTTGATTTGGTTTGCGTCCGGGGGATTACTTGTTCACCCACTCCGGTTTGCGTTTCTCGACAAAGGCGTTAACGCCCTCTTTGAAATCTTCGGTTTTGCTGAGGTCTGCGATGACCTCGCGGGAATAGGCGATACTGTCCTGCATGCCGTCGCGGGCATACATATCGTTCAGCACCCGCTTGGTCGCTTTGACCGCCGAGGGGGAGACCGAGCAAAGCTGCTCAGCTTTTTCCATCGCTTTTGCCATCAACTGGTCCGCAGGATGCACCGCATTGACACATCCCATCGCCAGCGCTTCGTCCGCCATTATCGTCCGGCCCGTTAGCATCAATTCCTGAGCAGCCAGCCGCCCGATATAGCGCGACAGGCGCTGCACGCCGGAAGCTGCGGCGAAAAACCCTACCTTAACTTCGGGAAGGGCAAATTTGGCCGTCTCGGAGGCGAGGATAATATCGCAAGACAGGGCGGTCTCGAATCCGCCACCCATAGCAAATCCGTTGACTGCTGCGACGATAGGCTTTTCCAGATCGAAGCGTGAGGACAGCCCGGCAAAACCTGTAGGTGTCATAGTCGCCCGTGCACCGCCTGCTGCTGTCGCCTTGAGGTCATTGCCTGCACAGAATGCCTTGTCCCCGGCACCTGTCAGGATCGCAACCCACAGATCCTGGTCGGCGGCAAACGCATCCCAGCAGGCGGCCATCTCGTTGTGCATGTCGATGTGTACCGCGTTGTAAACGTCAGGGCGGTTCATTGTCACAATCAGGATATGGCCCTTTTTTTCGGTCGTAATATAGTCGTAGCTCATACCTTCAGCCCTCCGGTATCAATCTCGGTAAATTTGCCGCCTGTAGCTGCCAGCTTGCGCAATGTCTCGGCAGGACTAAAAGCAGGATCATCTGCCCCTAATTCCTCCATACGGTCTAATATGGCCTGCGCACCGACCATATCAGCATAGAACATTGGCCCGCCCTTATCTGCAGGCCAGCCATAGCCGTTGAGCCAGACCACATCGATGTCCGACGGACGCTGGGCTTTGTTCTCTTCCAAAATCTTAACCGCTTCATTGATCATCGGATAAATACAGATCTCGATAATTTCGTCGGCGCTCATGCTTGAAGCTTCGGCACCTGTCACGTTCTTGATAATGCCCGCCGTCACATCAGACGGCACGGGGCGACGGTTTTCGTCATAGTCATAGTAGCCTGCTTGGGTTTTCTGGCCGCGGCGGTCCATTTCGCACAGCATGTCGCGGATCGGGTTTTCGGTTGTCGCGCCTTTGGACCAACCGATATCAAGGCCGGCAAGATCGCTCATCTGGAATGGCCCCATTTTGAAGCCGAATGAGTTAAGTGCGGCGTCTACATCCCAAGGCATAAGACCCTTGGCGAGCAGCTTATTCGCCTGAATTTGACGTGCGAACAAAATGCGGTTGCCCACAAAGCCCGGGCAGACCCCGACAAGGGCGGCAATCTTGTTGATCTTTTGCGCCAGATCCATGGATGTCGCCACAACGTCATCAGCGGTATGGGCCGCGCGAACGATCTCGAGCAGTTTCATCACATTGGCAGGGGAGAAAAAGTGCAGGCCGATCACGTCTTGCGGTCTACGCGTCATCGCTGCGATCTCATTGATGTCCAGCGCCGAGGTGTTAGTGGCCAATATTGCACCCTCTTTGCAGACGCGGTCCAGCTCGGTGAAAATCTTACGCTTGAGGTCCATGTCTTCAAACACTGCCTCGATCACCAGATCACAGTCGGCCAGATCGGCCAGTTCCAGTCGCCCGTCAAAACGGTCCATCCGCGCCTCGACCTCATCTTGCGGGAACCGCCCCTTATCCGCAGAGCGCTGATAATTTCCACGCACGACCTTGAGGCCACGGTCAAGCGCTTCCTGAGTCGTCTCGACGATTTTGACGTTGTAACCGGCAGTCGCGAAATTCATCGCGATCCCGCCGCCCATGGTGCCTGCGCCGATGATGCCAACGGTCTTGATCTCGCGCTTTGGTGCATTCGCCTCAAGGCCCGGCACATGCCATGCCGCTTTTCCCGCCGCTGCGATATAATCGCTTGTTTCCTGAATTGTTGGTGTCATGTTGTTGCCTCTATTTTTTCCAGACAGGCCGCGCGCACACCGCGTCGGTCAAGTTTATCGGTTGCACCGCGCAAAAGGGCAGTGTGTTGCGTCCACAAATGCACAGGTATTTTGAATTTGGCCAGATGCCCGTCAAGGGCGGCGGCCATCTCGGCATCGCTTAGGCTTGCACCGGTACGTAGTTGCACGCAAGCGCCCACAACCTCGCCCAGACGGTCATCCGGTACCGAAAACGCGCAGGCTTCGATCACGTCTGGCAAACGGTGCAAGGCGCCTTCGACATCTAGACAGGCGATGTTTTCGCCACCACGAATGATAATATTTTTCTTACGATCCAGAATGGTAACGTAGCCTTCGGCATCCATCACCGCGAGGTCACCGGTACGCAGCCAGCCGTCCTGAAGCGTCTCTGCTGTCGCTTCGGGTTTGTTGAGATAACAGCGCATATTGGCGGGACTTTTGACCGTAATTTCGCCCAAAGCGCCAAGGGGTACGTCATTGCCCGCATCATCTAGCAGTCGAAGCTCCTGCAACGGCGGGTGAAGCTTACCGGCACTTTCGGGGCGGTTCACGTAATCATCCCCGATCATTCCAATGCCAAGAGCGTTTGTTTCCGTCATGCCCCAACCGGTGGCAATGCCCGCGTTTGGAAATGTATCGGCGAGTTGTGCTACTTGGGCAGCGGGACGTTTGGCACCGCCAGAGCCGAGATAATCGAGGGTATCGAGCGTCACCCCCGCATCGCGCGCCGCCATCATCAGTTCCGCCGATTGAGTCGGAACGCCGAGAAACCGCGTAATCTTCTCTTCCTGAATCAGGCGCACCGCATCTGCCGCATCCCATTTGCGCATCAGAGTGATGTGCGCGCCCGCCGGCAGGCTGAGTAAAAACAACGGATGCGTTGCAGTAACGTGGAACAGTGGCGTCGCTACAAGTGCGGAAGGGCGTAGGGGGGCAGGTGCGCCCGGCGCGGGAGGCGTAACCAATGGCGCCATCACTGCCTGCATGAGCCAGCTGAATACCGCGCTCACCGCGCTGCGGTGGGTTTGCACAACACCCTTGGGGTGGCCCGTGGTTCCGGAGGAATACATCACCGCGAAATCATCATCGGTGTCGATCACCACATCCAGTGGTGTGTCGGATGCGGATGTTTGAAGCGCGCTATAGGACAGATCAACCATCCCTTCACCATCCCGCACACCGACCAGAGACAGCGACATGTCGTCAACCAGCGGCAACAACCTCTCAATTCGCGGGCCATCTGCAAAAACCAGCTTTGCACCGCTGTCACCAAGGGCGTAGTCAAGCTCTTCGGTGGTCCACCAGGCGTTTACAAAAACGACTGTGGCCCCTGTTGCAGAGATTGCCAGTACTAGCGTCATCAACTCGGGATAATTACGCATTGCGATTGCAACCCGGTCACCTTTTGCAACGCCAAACTTGGTGTGCAGCACGTTGGCCACACGCCGCACCTCGTCGCAGAACGCGCCAAAGGTCCACCGCTCGCCCTCGTAGAGCAAATAATCTGCCGTACCGTCCGCATGCTGCGCCATTCCCGCAGCCATCAATGCTGGAACCGTCGCCGGAATATTCTGGAAGGCCTTGAATGTCACGCCGCGCACCACCGTAGGGGCAACAGCGAATGTCGGATTGGTCGCGATCACATGCGCGGCAGCGGCTTCTTGTGTCATGCCTGTCATGCTGCGCACCTTCTCAGGTAACAAACGTTTTTCATGGTGACCCTCCCAAGTCGAACAGGCTCGCGTGCCCGAATATGTCGGGTTGCGACTCTCTTTCACGGTAGACTAGGGGGAAACTTCAGGCCTGCCAATACCGCAGGTCGGAACTTCGTTTCGCAAATGCAGATTGATCGCGTTGCAGGGTCGTTCGTCCATGAACAACGACTAAACCGTTCGTTGGCAGCCGGTTTTTGTGCGCTTTCAATATAATAACTGCTCGGCGGTGTACCGCCTATACATTTATTCTGCAAAGCGACCCGATATTTTCGGAGTGCAATCGGTTTGGCGAAGCTCAATTCTATAGGTTATTTGTGGCGCGGTTCTGCTGCCGCTGAAAATGCAAACTGGAACATGGGCCCATGCATTCTTTCTTTGGGCTTATGCCCGCAACTGGTTTTGGTACCGCCCCCCAGATCACCTGCTTCATGACTTAGTAGATATTCTTGAATGTCTTAGGCGATCAAGGAGCATCAAATGCAAAATACCGCCAACAACGCGCTCCAGCGGCCAGAGCAACGGCAGGCTAAGCCGGGGGTGCCTTGTAGGATCCCGGTGTCATGAACTCTAAAAGGGGTGTTAGATCAGATGGCAATTCCACACCAAGAAAAGGCGCCATTTCACTAAGAAACGCTTCGGGCGCACGCATCGCCTGCTCATAGGATACAATCAATGTGGGTACGCGAAGGGCACCAATCATCGCCATGTTGAGGCTTGTCAACCTTAGCTGATTGTTGAGATGCTTCAGTACAGCAGGGCCATGTTTTTCATCATGCTCGATACGCCGGGCCGCACGCAATCCGGCAGGGACCGGATCTCGCAGCACCATCACAAGGTGAGGGTTCCTGACACTGGCAATTATGTCTTGGAGATAAGCATTCACGCGCGGGAACTTCCAGCCCCGAGATCGACCCACCGCGGTGCGTGCAATCACCGTCTGCTTGATTTGCTCCAGAAAGTCATCACGCGTCTGACCGCTACGTATTGCTCGGTCAAAGTTGAAGTCAGGATCTTCGATATTGTCCGGCAGGTCATTCCCCATGGAAATGCCTAAGCCGTGTATTGCACCTGCAACCATGCTAGTCTCGCCCCGGGGAACACCATCACAAATGACAGTTTTTGGTTGGTTTGAGACGGCACCTTTAAACAGTTAGCAATAGGGTTTCTTGTGATCTGTCATTCGATTTTCCTTAATTCAGCAGCGAGCGTGCAGGCAGGACCGATATATGCCCCGCCAATTCGCTAGGGACACTCTGTTACTTGTAAATCCATTGTTCACATACGGCGAAGTCGTTCAGGACACGATCCTGATCGCGGTGTGACAGAATGCCTTTGTACTCGAATACGATGTCTGCCGAGACGGTCTTGTTGCGGACGTTTTTATAGCGCAGTGAATCTATGATTGCGTGCTCAATCTTGAACGTTTCACCTACATGGGCGAACATTTCTTCCATCGAGTTTCGCGCATTCATCGCGAGGTTTTCCAGCCCGATCGCTTTTACACGCGCCGTTCCGGTGTGCATTGCAAACTGTTCATAACAGCTTGTCATGTATCTAAGTTTCGGTCCCCGGTAGCTGTCATACCATGTGTCAAAATCATCGGTTTTTGCGCGCTTGAAATCTGAACAAACGATTGCTCGCGGGTCTTTATAACTCACTAGAACGGGACAGTCGCAGCGCTCGAGAACTTTGGACAACTCGGACAGATACCGAGGGGTCTTGTCAAAGATCCTGTTGGTGTTTGCATTGATGACAGTAGAGGCTTCAGCAAGACGCATGTAGAACGTGTCAAAATCATCTGCATCACAACAATGATCCAGTTGCTCTTGTGTAATCCCCCAACCTTTAAGCATGTTTGTGGCGAAGGGTTGCAGGTCGCGAAACTCGTTCGGGGAAGATCTGAGCAGTACGCCTCCCTCAAATCCGGAATCTATGCCCTCTACCTGTCGGAACAGGTCAGAAATTAGTGTGGTGCCAGTATGTTCAAGGCCACAGACAACAAACAGAAGGGATACAGGGGACATTATAGGTTCCGGAAACAATTGATTTCACCAACAGATACCACTTTTCCAATCTTTCGCTAGGCCAAACGGTCCTGTGCTGGCGTTTTAGGGGGTAAATGCAACTGCAGTTTGCCTGTCAGAGTGCTTTGATTTGCGCCCGTATTGCGCTGCTTTGTGCGACTGTTTGCCCCCCGCAGCTCGAAGAGCTATTGGCTTGAACCAAAACGCTAACTGGGCTGTCAACCCGATCATTATTTTCGTTTATTGGCCAGCTTGGGTCGAAAGAGGGATGGCTTTTGTGAACACTGAATTGAGAAACAAAATTGTTGAGCTGGCACGCCAGTACCACAGCGAAAACAAAGCACCGGCATTTGTCGCGGGCGAAACCTATATTCCTCCGTCGGGCAAGGTGCTCGATGCTGATGACTGCGGAACGTTGATAGATTCCGCACTTGATATGTGGTTGACGGCCGGACGCTACGCCGACGAATTTGAAACGAGCCTTGCTAAAAAATTCGGCAAGAAGCTGTCAAAGCTGACAGTATCTGGGTCCGCTGCGAACCTCCTTGCATTTACCACACTGACATCCTGGAAGCTTCGCGAGCGCCGCATCATGCCCGGCTCTGAGGTTATAACAGTGGCGGCGGGTTTCCCGACGACTGTTGCTCCGATTATCCAAAACGGATGTATTCCCGTTTTTGTCGATATCGACCTCGACACACACAATGTGAACGTGCAGGCCATCCGTGACGCCATTACGGACAAGACCCGCGCAATCATGATTGCGCACAGCCTTGGCAACCCGTTTGACGCCGTTGCGATTGCGAAGATTTGCGAAGATCATGATCTTTACCTAATTGAAGACTGCTGTGACGCATTTGGTGCGACCATCGGCGGGCGCGGTGTGGGTACGTTTGGCGACATTGCTACACTCAGCTTTTATCCGGCGCACCATATCACCATGGGTGAAGGTGGTGCTGTCCTGATGGACAAGATGAACCTTGCGCGCATTTGCGAGTCCTATCGTGACTGGGGCCGTGATTGTTACTGCAAGCCAGGTCAGGACAACACTTGTAACAAGCGGTTCGACTGGCAGTTGGGCGACCTTCCCGCAGGTTTCGATCATAAATATACCTACAGCCATATCGGGTATAACCTCAAAGTGTCCGATATGCAGGCTGCTTTGGGTGTGAGCCAGCTGAAGAAGCTGGACCAGTTTATCGACAAGCGCCGCGAGAACTTTGACCTTCTGACTCAGGGGCTCAAATCGCTTGGTCTGGACAAATATTATCACCTGCCCGAGGCGACACCCGGAACAGAACCATCATGGTTCGGCTTTTTGTTAACGATACGTGAGGACGTGAAAATTTCCCGCCGCGATCTCACTGCGCGTCTGGAAGAATTGAAGGTTGGAACACGACTGCTGTTTGGCGGTAACCTGACAAAACAGCCTGCCTTTATGCATGCAGATTTCCGGGTAAGCGGTTCGCTCGCCGTGACCGATCTGGTTATGGAAAACTCTTTCTGGGTTGGTGTTTGGCCGGGTATTGGGCCAGCCCACGTTGATTATATGGTAAATACACTTGCCAAGGTTACGAAAGAACTGCTGCCATGAAGGCGGTAATCCTTGCGGGTGGATTCGGGACGCGCCTTTCCGAGGAAACCACAGTTAAGCCAAAGCCGCTGGTCGAAATTGGGGGATTCCCCATTCTCTGGCATATTATGAAGACGTACAGTGAACATGGTGTGCGCGACTTTGTAATCTGCGCCGGCTACAAAGGGTCGATGATCAAGGATTATTTTTATAATTACTCGACCCGCATGAGCGACATGACCGTTTCGACCGCAACGGGCGAATGTACATTCCACAAAAAGCCTGATGAGGATTGGAAAGTCACCATCGTTGACACCGGTGCTGATGCAATGACGGGCGGGCGCTTGGCCGCTGTTGCGGACTACCTCGACGACGGTGAGCCGTTTTGTATGACCTACGGTGATGGTGTAGGTAATGTCGATATAACCGCATCAATTGCATTTCACAAAGCACACGGCAAAAAAGCAACCGTGACAGCAGTGACTCCTCCCGGTCGTTTCGGCGTATTGGATATTGACGGAACACACGTCAAAGGCTTTCGCGAAAAAATTTCCAGCGATCAGTACCGCATTAATGCCGGTTATTTTGTGCTGGAAAAAAGCGCTATTAGCTATGTCGCTGATGCACTGACCAGCTGGGAAGATGCGCCGCTACAGCAGCTTGCAGCAGAGGGTGAGCTTGAAGCTTTCGAGCACCTGGGGTTCTGGCAGCCGATGGATACGATCCGTGATCGTTCCCAGCTTGAAAAACTTTGGGCTGGCGGTAAGGCTCCTTGGAAAATTTGGGAATAATGTCATGGTTGATCCGTCCTTCTGGAATGGAAAGCGGGTTTTCCTAACCGGCCACACAGGTTTTAAGGGTGGCTGGTTAGTGCTTTGGCTGCACAGGATGGGTGCCAAAGTTGTGGGCTATTCCCTGCCTCCCGAAACCAAGCCAAATTTGTTTGATACTGTTGATGTTGCATCTTATTGCGAGACATCGACATTTGGCGATATTCGCGATGTTCCAGCCTTGTCAAAAGCGCTGACTGATTCCAATCCGGACGTTGTGATGCACCTGGCAGCGCAGGCAATTGTGAAGACCGGTTTTGATGATCCGGTTCAGACATTCGAGACGAATGTGATGGGCACTATAAACGTCATGGAGGCCGTACGCGCATTGCCCGAGCATGTCGTGTGTTTGATCGTAACATCCGATAAATGTTACGATAACCCCAACGACGGCGTTCCTTTGCGGGAGCAGGACCCGCTAGGTGGACACGATCCTTATAGTGCGTCCAAAGGGGCATGCGAAGTTGCCGTTACGTCATGGCAGCATAGCTATTTCAATGATCTCTCAATGCCGGTCCTCGCATCCGGTAGGGCGGGCAATGTGATCGGTGGTGGGGATTGGTCGGCCAACCGTCTGCTTGCGGATGCGGCGCGCGCATTCTCGAAGGGGGAAGCTCTGACGGTACGCAATCCGTTGGCAACGCGCCCTTGGCAGCATGTCCTAGAGCCTTTATCGGGCTATCTGACTCTCATTCAAAAACTCGCGGCTGATCGTAAACTGCCAAAGGCTTGGAACTTTGGACCTGTGCCTGCGGTAGACACTTCTGTCGAAAAAGTTGCTGAATTCGCCGCCGGAGCATGGGGTTCCGGTGCGCGCGTTGAAGTTTCCCAAAATCGGCAGGATTGGGAGGAAGCGCATGCGCTCTTGCTCGACAGTACAGCTGCCGTACGTTTTCTGCATTGGCGGCCGCGCCTTGATGTACCCGAAGCCGTTGATATGACGATGAAATGGTACGCGCGCTTTTATGAGACGAGTGGCGCTGGCATGGCGGACTATACGCTTGCGCAGATTGACGACTACTGCGCGAAGCTATGACCGTGGTTACGGCCTTGCCAAGTGCCGTACTCCTGACTGGTGCAACTGGATTTTTGGGTCGTCACCTTGTTGAGTTCTTTTCCTCTAAAGGTTTGCGCATCGGTGCGATTGTCCGCAATGATTTTAACGCCGATGATGCAACGCTCAAAAACGTAGAATTCATCAAGTTTCAATCTGGCCCTGCCCTCACGGCGGAATTGGAAAAATTCAAAGACGCGACTGTTATTCATTGCGCCGCTTATACAAGCCGAACGGGAACACTCGACGACATTGCAGTTGAGACCCAAAGTAATCTGGCATTTCCGGTACAGGTGTTCGAGGCCTGCCGCCTCGCGGGGATCCGTGACTTCATCAATATCGGCTCGTTTTGGGAGCATGATGAAGCAGGCAAGATTGCGCCCCCCAACAGCTATGCGGCAATGAAACTGGCGTTCCAGACTTATCTGGATTTCATGGCGGCTAAATACGGCCTCAATATCGCGACATTGAAGCTGTCAGAAACATATGCCGAGGGCGATACCCGCGCGAAGGTCATCCCACTCCTTTGCAATGCCATTGAGAACGGCACCCGTTTAGAGATGAGCGAGGGCCGACAGCAAAGCTCGTTTTGTCACATCAGTGATGTGGTCGCCGCTTTTGAGGCCACTTCAGTTTATTTGCGAGAACTACAGCCACAGGGCCAGCATCAGGTTTTTCATGTCAACAGTGGCGTGAATACTTCCATTCGGGATTTAGCGGCGCTCTTGGCGCACACGGCGGCACCCGCCCGCCTTGAAATCGCATGGGGTGCGATCCCTGCACGGGTTGGCGGATTAAAAGCGGCATGGATCGACGGTCCCCCCCCGCCCGGCTGGTCACCCAAGATCGGATTGGCGGACGGATTAGAATTGGTATGGAAAAGGAAAATCAGTGACAGACGCGACGCATAATACCCTTCGGGAACAGGCCAATGACCCCAAGCTGACGCCAGCGGAGCGCGAGAGTCTTATTTTATCCAATATCGACAGTCTACAGGCTTTCCCTAATCAGCGTATATGGGAGGTTATTTGCAGCCTCATTCAAAAACAGCGTGTGAGCGAAAGTCTTGAATTGATCTGCCATCCATCAAACAAACTTATGGTACAGGCGCGTATCAACGGATTGATTAACCAGTATGGACGCCACTTAACCGAGACTACAGATGTTCAAGCAATGCGTACAGCTATTCACGAGAACATTATAAATAATCGAAACATAACACATTTTACTGAAAAAGTACTGACAGTTTGTCTTACACAGGGCTGGCTTGAAGATGCGCTGGCCTACACTGATTTGGCAGTTAGTTCGACGAATGTTAAAAAAAATCCATTCCTTCTGGATTACTATACGCATATTCAGGAGCTTTTGCGAATGACTATCGCTGAGGTGCCTATTGAGGAAATAAATAGTTGCCTGCGCAGAACCTTAAAAACCTTGATTGAGGGAGACAAGGAAGCTGAGTTCGTAAAAGCAGCTAATCTGCTTACTGCGATGCACTATGCAAAAAACCCGCAAGAGGTCCGTGAAATAAAAGTACTAATTTTGCAATTGGTCGAACTATATGAGACATTTAAAGAAACTCCGAAACTAACAATAGCGACAAACTTTGATGTTCCCCAGGGTGAAGTGTTGCTGCATCACGATACTGATTTTGCAGATGGAATGAAGGCCGCTATTCGAACAGCGGGCGCAAAGCAGGTCACGCTTGTATTTTGTAGTGGCGCTTATTTGGAGTACTTCAAAGTATTCTGGGCTCATAATAAATCGTTCTTAGGGCAAGTCGTTGTCGTTTCACTGGATGACGACGCTAAGAGATGGTTTGAGGGGGGCAATCTCGATGTTATTCATGTTAACGAGAGCATATATAATGGCGCATCTGATTTTGGCTTCTACCTTTGGCGTAAGCGCTTTGAAGCGGTCAACGCCATTATTGAGTGTGGCGTAAATGTTTGTTTGTGCGGAATTGATTCTCTTTTCTATAAGGGCGCAATTACCCACTTTGAATCGCTACCCTATGACATCATTGCGGGCAAAGGCCCCGGGTTGCCTTTTTCTGCGGTAAAGTCACATGCTGCTCTGAACTGTGACCTTTTGTTTTTTAGGGCAAGCGACAGTGTATTGTCTTTGATGAAAGAAGTTTTGGATTATTGTGGTATATATCTCCAAGACCAATCGTCGCTAAACATAATTGCAGCACGAAATGGAAAGCCCAAAGACGGGATGGAGCATGAAGGTGTGCATTACGTATTTTATACGACCAAGCACAATGTAACACTTGCTTGTGCTACGCAAAACTTCATGGTTCGGCAGCGCGCGAAGTACGACTTGCTGAAGGATACAGGGTCACTCTGGGTATTCCAACCGAGTGATAAAAACGAAATTTTGCTCATGGCGGAGCAGGGTGAAACCAACCGTTAGTAGGGGTCGAAACATCCCCAGATAATATTTTATTCAAGCCTTTTATAATTAGAGCGTCAGGTGGCCCAATGACCTTTGCAAGTATCCTTTCCGACAAACAGTTTGCGGATACGCCCGCGATTGCACAAGGTGAATTACCGGTTGGGTTTGACCCAGATCAGTACCTTGCGCTGAATGGTGATGTCGCAGCCATCGAAGGGTTAGATGCAAAAGAGCATTACCTTAATTACGGCGCAAAAGAACTTAGAACTATATTGGCGCTCGGGACAGGGCTTGATCATCCCGACAGTCGTATGATGTCAGAAAGCGAACGGAACAACTGGATCTCCGTGTTTGAAAAAGCGCTTGGCCGATCCGGGGTAGACTATAACGTGGCAGATATCATTGCGCGGCATCCGCGTGCGGGCTGGTTGTATGGCGGATTTACATTGCCAGCATATCTTTGCCAGCACCGCGATGTCGCTGGTTCAATTGATGATCCCGTTTTGGCGGCTTTCCATTATTTGGAAATTGGCATTGAGGAAGGTCGCGACGGAAGGCCTGATGCTTGGGAACCCACCTATATTAAGGCTCGTTACGGTCTGGAACTGGATCCAGCGGTGACTGTGGTTGAAGTATTAAAGGCGGTATTTGAAACAGGCGCTTCTCCTCTCCAAGCCGCACTTACCGAGGAAGAGCACTGGCAACTCAACAATCTCTCAGGCGCAACATTGGTCAATGAATTTGATCATGAATTTTATCACGCGATAGTGCACCGTCAAAACGAGTCTTCTATTCCATTCGACCGGCTCGCCTGTATTGATCATTTTATTGAATTTGGTATAGGTGAGCTACGGCCGCTTAACGATAATTTTAATTTCGACGCAGGTTTTTATGCACGTTCCGTGCCGGCATTATCGATTGCCCGACTTCGCAGACACGGGTCAAAATCTGACGAAACTATACCGGATGAAACTCTCTACAGGCATTTTTTGAGTTATGGTATCACAGCTGGTGCTGCTTCTAATATAATCGTTCTGGCAAAGAGGGAGTTCGATCTCAACGTTCCCTCTGCATTGATCAAGCAACTTCCGATTGCTAAACAGGCTATAGGTTTACCTTATGACTCGTCCCCCGAGGTTGTCTTAAGAAGGTTGTTGAGCGGCCCTATCCCTGCGATCACGTACCTTCAATTTGATATACCGGAGATGATGCAGTTTCTCGTCAGCCTTGCAGATCGTTTTGCGCGGGCAGGGGACAATGCGCAGGCGCAGTCATTGTATTGGACTGCGCTTCAATCCGACCCAACCTACGATACTGCGATCCGGCACCTCGCAGATGTTTTACAACGAACCGGACAACCAGAGGCGGAGTACTGGATGCGTTCGCGGGTTTCCGAAGCGGATAAATCTCCATGGAAGTATCTCGCCATGGCAGAGAATTGTATTGAAGCCGGGCGTATGGATACTGCTGCAGATGTTCTGTCGAAATTCTCGTCGAATGCGCGTTCCGATGCGGGCGCAAAGTCAAAGTACCGCGAACTGGCTCATAGATTATTTGATAAATCTTGGAGCATCGCCCCGCTTCAGGTTAAAGCATTTGGACTTCAGGCAACGCAGGATAGGTTGCGCAAGGTACTTGCCGCTTGTTCCCCGGCGTTCAATACAGCTGTACGTACTAACGAAATCAAAAGTATCGCACTTGTCGGAACTCAAGATTTATATCAGTGTAAACTGTATCGTGTGGACCAAAAAGCAGAACAGCTGCGTAGCGCCGGGTTCAAAGTTGAGATATTTGCACCCAATAGCCAGCTTAACTATTTTTGCGCACGGTTAGATCAATTTGATGCCGCGATCTTTTTTCGCGTTGCCGCGTTCCCCCCTATGATAGAAGCAATTAGTAAAGCAAGCCAACGAGGTCTGGCGACGATTTACGAAATTGACGATATTGTTTTTGATACCGATCATTTCCCTCCTGCATTTGAAACGTATGCTGGTCAGATCAGTGAGGACCAATACAACAGTATGGCATGTGGAGTGCCATTATTCGAGCATGCGATGAAGTTGTGCGATTACGGGATTGCATCAACATCTACGATAGCAACTTTGATGAAGGACAAAGTGCGCACTGGCCGCGTATTTGAGCACCATAATGCATTAGGGCGCCTTCACCTGCTTGCTGAACGAAGTGCGGCGCAAATAATGAAACCCAACGATGCGCCGCTGGTCATATTCTATGGGTCCGGTACGCGCGCTCACAAAGAAGACTTTCACGAGATCCTTGAGCCAGCGCTCGCAGAAATGGTGAAGCGGTTTCCTGAAAAAATCGAAATACGTCTCATTGGGCATTTTGGCGATTTCAAATATTTGGATATGGAAGCCGATCCTGTAACTGTAATGGAGCCTGTGTGGGATTTCGAAGAATTCATGTCACATGTCGCGAACGCGGACATAAATCTTTCAGTTCTTGCTCCATCCCTTTTGACCGATGCAAAGTCTGAAATTAAGTGGATGGAAGCAGGGCTGTTCAAAACGCCCTCTGTTGTATCTGATACAACTTCTCATCGCGACGTTATCGAGCATGGTGTGACCGGCTTTTTGGCGAATAATACCAGCGACTTTATAACATTTATCGATGCTCTTATCCGCGATGATGAATTACGGACGCGCGTGGGTCTGGCCGCTCATAATACTGTTGTGTCCACATACGGACTTGCGGATATGGGCGAAAATTTATGCTCTATTTTTCAGGATATCCGTCCCCCTGTTACGCCCAAAAAGCGTATTGTTATTGTGAACGTTTTTTATCCACCCCAAGCGATCGGCGGCGCAACACGTGTGGTGCATGACAACGTCACCCAACTGCATAAGATGTATGGCGATGAATTTGAAATAGATGTCATCTGTACATTGGAAGGCGGGGCACAGCCGCTTGAGGTTAACTCCTATGCGCAAGACGGAATTCGAGTATGGACGATCACAGCACCTCATAACGTTGAGGGCGACATGGCAGCGCATAACAATAGCGTCTATGATGTATTCGAAAAACTGGTCGCACATCTGGATCCGGAGCTGATCCATTTCCATTGTATCCAACGGTTGACCGCCGCTGTGACTGATGTCGCTCGTCACCGCAATATTCCGTACGTTATCACGCTCCACGATGGTTGGTGGATTTCGCCAAACCAATTCATATTGGGTGATGATGGACAGCCCGAGTATTATGACTATAACGCCGAAAAAAGCCATATGTTGCCATCGCGCGCTCAGGCTCTGCGCCGGTCTCTCTTGGGCGCAAGACAACTCTTGGCAGTCTCCGAGAGTTTTGGGTTGCTGCACGAGGCCTGTGGCCTGAAAAATGTATCAGTGATTGAGAATGGCGTATCGAACTTGCCAGAACCCGTTCACACGAGGTCATCATCCGGTCGCGTGCGCTTGGCGCACATTGGTGGAGCATCGCGGCACAAGGGTATCCATCATGTGCGCAATGCCTTGAGCGCTTATAATTTTGCTAATCTGGAATTGTTATTGATCGACCATGCTCTGTCGCCCGAAACCGTCCGTTATGAAATCTGGGGCAATACACCGGTTACTATTCAGGGAAAGGTGGGCCAATCTGAAATTGCTTCGCTGTATGGGCGCATAGATATTCTCCTTGCACCATCCATCTGGCCAGAAAGCTACGGCCTTGTTACCCGCGAAGCCACAGCGATGGAGACATGGGTCATCGCAGGGGATCAAGGTGCAATCGGTGCTGATATCATCGAAGGTGTGAACGGTCATGTGGTTGAAACTGCGACCTATCAAGGACTCATGGACGCGTTAATTCAAGTCGACAACAACCATGAGCTTTACCTGACAGCGCCAAAGAAAACCGGCCAGCAACGCACATCCCAAAACCAGGCCGAAGATCTCGCGGTATCATACCGCAAGATCCTGAAAGAGAAATCAATCTAGGTATGCGTCAAGCTTTTTGACATCAAATCAACCAGCCGGAGAATGTCGTGTGACCTTGGTAGTAGCGGATGAAGCTGCTCACGTTTCCTGTCCGACAGGTTACGACATCACCGGCGGCTAAGGTGAATACGGCTGTGAACGAAAGCGGCATTTCCCCGACGAGAACCTGCATCTGGTCGTCAACAGTGGTCCCGTTAATCCCGAATGCGATGCGTCCATTTGTTTGCGAGCTGAGGAAGCCGTTCAACAAGAAGCAATAGAAGCCGGCAACGGGCGCCGTAAATGCGCTGGTTCCCGGATTGAAATGTCCGCCCACATTCGTTGTCGCCGTGACGAACTGCAGATTTGTGTTGGGACCACTCACATTCATCCACCCTGCAACATTGGTGATAGCAGAGAACCGCGGCTTAGCAGGAAAGTTGGCAATACCTGTGTTCTTATCCACGACGACAGCCTCGTGAAATATGGCGCCATCAGGTGAAACCTTGATCGTAAAATCATCCGACCCCGTCGTTCCCATTTCTGCACGGCCGGAATAACCCGTCTGAAAGAGAAGGCTGGCTGTATCTGAGTTAGTCGCTTTGTTCACTTTCAATTGATGCCCTCCCGACCCTGCATCGTGTGTTAACAAAGTTGCGGGAGAGGAGACGGCAAGGCGGTTATTCTGATCGGAAGTCGTGCCGATACCGACCCCGTCAGTGTTTTGCAAATCGGCTGTCGCAGGGGTCCAGGCGCCGTTAGTGCGCACACAAAGCACCGAACTGCCCGCATCCCACAACCGCCAACCATCCTGCGGCGCAACAAACAGCCAACCAGTGCTTGTTCTGATCGCCAGCATATCAGGTTGTCCTGTCCAGTCGCTATTCGGGGTCAAGCCAAGAGCATAGCAATCGCCGTCAACCGGTGCAGAAGGCGGCGTCTCGGCGTCCCGCGCTACAACAGTCAACTGCGTAATCAGATCAAGGGCCTCTATTGCGCTGTTGTGGGTCATATGTTTTTGCGCCTGCGCGGGCTGGATCAACGGCAGGTTCAAACGAGGGGTATTCTGGCTCATGGGAGGGGTCCTTTGGCTTTGAAAGTGGCTCCCGCATTAGGCTGTCCCTGTCTTGAAGATATCTAAAGTGGCTGAACCCTGAAGTAACCAAACCTTAAGAGATACATGAGTTCCTCTGCCGTTTTTCTAGAATCTTGATTGCCGTGTTTTAAGTTGCCCGGCCTTGACCAGTAACTTTAGCTGACAGTGAGGATTGCTCGTAAGATGAGTTCCTCGGCGCCTCAGCTACAAAAGGTTTCCACTAGAAAATACGTATCTTGAGGTGGATAATCATAGTTATGTTACTTAATGCGCCAGCCCCTTTTGATATTCAATACAAAATCAGCGTTTCCATTTGTCGCCCTACTCGAAAGCTCCAAAGCTGCAGTGCTCATGACTTGGGCATACAAGACTAATCCGTGGCTCTCGATCAACTAATGATTGACAGATCTTATTAGTACGTACTTTAATTAATTCATGTTAAATTTTGGCGATTATATATTTGACAAACCCAACAGCAAAGCGTAGATTAATCTCAACAAGTTAGAGGTTTTTCCAATGTCCGTTCTTTCCGCCCCATACATGCACGACGAAGCCGCAGCGTTTAAGCACGTTGAGGCAATGCTTTGGGGTGACGCACCGATCTGCGCGCACTGTGGCGTTGTAGATGCGGCATATCCTCTGGTGGGCGTTCGCACTAAGCCATCCGCCAAGAACCCCGAAGGCAAAGAGCGCCATGGCCTTTGGAAGTGCCGCGAGTGCCGCAAGCAGTTCACTGTTCGCAAGGGTACAATCTTTGAGGAAAGCCACATCGCCATGCACCTGTGGCTGCAAGCCATTCACCTCATGGTGTCCAGCAAGAAGGGTATCAGCAGCCACCAGATGCACCGCGTTCTGGGCATCACATACAAATCCGCATGGTTCCTGACGCACCGCATTCGTGAGTGTATGCGTGATGGCGCGCTTGCAGGTTTCGGCACAGATGGCGGCATTGTTGAAGTTGACGAGACATTCATCGGCAAAGAGCCGGGTGTCGTCAAGCACCCAAAGGCGCGCGGCGGCTCTCATAAGATGAAAATGCTCACGCTGGTAGATCGCACCACCAAGCGCGCCAAGAGCATCGTTGTGGACGACCTCAAGAAGACAACGCTTATCCCGATCCTGCGCGCCAACATCGCCAAGGAAGCCTATGTAATGACCGACGAAGCGCGTCAGTACGAAGGTATTGGCGCTGGCAAGGTATTCGACGCCCACGGTTGGACCAACCATAGCGCAGGCGGGTATGTAAACCTTGAGGATCGCGAGATGCACACCAACACCGTCGAGGGCTTCTATAGCATTTTCAAGCGCGGCATGAAAGGTGTCTATCAGCACTGTGGCAAGCAGCACTTGCACCGCTATGCAGCGGAGTTTGACTTCCGGTACAATAATCGTGTCGCAAATGGCGTTGATGACGTTGAGCGCGGCCAGATTGCGCTCCGCAGCGTAGTCGGGAAGCGGTTGACTTACCAAAGGGTTAACTAAGAAGGTACAGGGTAACCCTTAGTTGATTCTGGTGCATAATTTGACAATTCATCTTTCCAGCTTGGAGGCCATTGATGGCTTCTTGGCAAATACATCAAAGTGTCTGGATGACTATCAGCCTCATTGGACCTATCAACCTGGATACAAGGACCATCAGATTAGTTGGCCCATTCTGGAAGAAGACACGGGCTTCACCAGATCTAGACTTCAATTTAGAATTCCCGACCAGCACCCAGAGTATTGCTCAATAAGCTTATTCTTTAAGGGAAGCATAGTTTGTCGGCTCGACAAAGACAGCATCAACGTTTGTAAAGCAAACCCACTTTTCGCGTTCAAGCGGGGATTGCCCGCAAAAGTGTGTGGGCCTCACATACATACGTGGTCCGATAATCGAGATCACATCTGGTCCAGTGGCATCTGGGACATAAAAGCGAGGCGTGGAATAGGTGATGAAATCAGAGGGATTGAAGATATGTTTTTCTGGCTTTGTGACCATATAAATGTTAGGATTCAAGGACATAATAAGCCACTCACACTACCCAATGTGGGTCTATGGGGCCAGTCATGCTAGATTGTGATATGATACATACAAAAATGAGCGAGTTTGCTTCTTGTGAACCGACAGCAAATGGTTTGCTGGTCTCAACCCACTGCCTATACCCCTCTTTTGAAGCGGTTAATGTTTTTGTCGTTGGTTATGGGGATGGGTTCATCGTTCATGACAATGCTGAAGCGGCTCGGCTGGTTTGGATGTACGGGATTGATGAGCGATCATTCAAGCGTACGGCATCACATTCTGCCAACGCATTTGACTGCAAGATGGAAGGTGCGCAAATCCAATGTGAAGCACCATCGTCTGACTGGTTGTGGGCGGCGATTGCGTCGGTTGCGAACGCATCATCGGACGCAGCTCGTGCAGCGGTTGGGAAAGCGCGAGTTTCTACGGAGGTAAGCCTAATCCAAAAAGCTAAAGCTATTTTTGATGGTGCAGCATGGAACCCAGAGACCAAGCTTGATTTCCCATTCCCCGGAAGTAGTGGAAAGGTTCACTCTTTCGACTTGGCTATTTTCTCTGGGGGAAAAACAGCCTTAGTTGATGCAGTAACACCTCACCACAATTCAATTGCGGCCAAGTATCTAGCTTTCTCTGACACACCAAACCAGCCGGGAATATATAAGTACGCATTGTATGATGTTGAGCTTGATCAGCAAGACAAGGCGCTCATGTCGAACGTAGCAGACTTAATAAGCTACAAGTCTTTGGAGGGTACAAATGGCAAATTCCTCATCCAGTAAAACCCAGCTAGACCGCTTCAAAGAAGCCGCCCGCGAGTTAGAGACGGACGACGACGAAGCGCGGTTCAACAAAAAGCTAGGCAAGCTGGTGAAGCCTAAGCCGGACGCCAAGAAAAACGATTGAGGTATTTGACTACCCCATATGTGTGGGGTAATATACTACCATGAATGTATCAGAGCTTCATATCGACAACAAATCTGTGGGCCTTATTGTGCGAAGTCTGGCCGTTGAATGTCATGATTTTGCTGTTCTTAGCGGTATCCCTAGCCATTCGGTTGAGCATCAATTGCCCCTCGTCTTTGGCGTACTCGACAGCCATGGCAGCGACCTGTTGAACGTCAGCGATATTCCCGCAGTCAACACATCCGACATCGCCGCCATCCACATTAGCTTCTCCAATGAAGGCTACCTTAGCCTTGCACGTGCCGCAAAGAATAGGGTGGCTGATGCCGCTGATGTTGATGCAAATATCGTCGTCTGACATATCTCGAATCCCTTCAGAGTAGAATCCGAGCCTATCTCAAGCTGTGGGTTTGTCAAATATACAATCGCCTAATCGAAGGTCTCGGGCTAGATCTCTCAACCTTCGAAGTTACTGATCTACGCTCAATTTTCGAAGAGGGGGAGGCGAATGTAATCGGTGATTTCGGTAATGGGAATGTTCTCGAAATAAGAGGTGTAAACACCTTCGACGATCTTCTTAATGATATGACATTCGCTGAAATCAACTATCTTTACTGATCTGCTTTTCCATCAGGCATATCCAAGCCGACTATGAACTACACCCTTTCGTAGGTTGTCCAACTATGCGAACTCAGCAAGGGATCGCACGTTCCGACGTGTAATCGATCGGCAAATAGACAACTGTCGCGAATATGGATCAACCTGCCTTAATCCAATCGACGGTCCACCTCCGTCTCTTGTGGTATAGCGCACTGTGTGCAGAAATGCCGCGACGACCATCAGCACACAGGATGAGATAATGACAATCACGCCAGTTCTTCTTTGTGGTGGTTCCGGCACGCGGCTTTGGCCACTGTCGCGCAAGAGTTTTCCAAAGCAGTTCGTCCCGCTTATGGGAAGCCAGACCCTGTTTCAGGATTCTATTCGCAGGCTACAGCCCTTCGCAAAACCGTTGGTCATCACCGGATCAGACTTCCGCTTTATCGTGGTAGAGCAGCTCGCCGAACTCGGCATTGATCCGGATGCTGTTTTGATCGAACCCGAAGCACGCAATACCGCGCCCGCGGTTCTTGCCGCCGCACTTTATCTTAACGCCAAAGATCCCGAAACTCTCATGCTTGTGTGCCCTTCGGATCATCTGATCCCCGACAATGATGCCTTCCGCCATACTGTCGACCAAGGAGTTCCCGCAGCAGAGCAGGGGAGCATCGTCACATTCGGTATTCATCCGACATATCCCGAAACCGGTTATGGCTATCTCGAACTCGCTGAGCCGTCGGACGGAGGTCCGGTTCCTTTGCGCAGGTTTGTGGAAAAACCTGACGCCGGTACCGCAGAGCAATTGCTCGCCTCTGGCACGCACATGTGGAACGCTGGCATATTTTTGTTCAAGGTCAGTACCATCATCGAGGCATTCAAGACCCACTGCCCTGCCATGATCACCCCCGTACAAAAATCGGTTGAGGGCGCACAGATTGATCTGGGCTTTTTGCGCCTCGCACCTGCACCGTGGAAAGACGCCGAAAGCATTTCGATTGATTACGCCGTAATGGAGCCTTCGGATAACCTCAGCGTTGTCCCCTTTAACGGGGCGTGGTCAGATCTTGGCGGATGGGATGCCATCTGGCGCGAAAGCGTGCGCGATGCCGACGGCGTGGCCCTGTCTGGCAACGCAACCTCGATTGAATGTACAAACAGCCTGCTGCGATCCGACAGCGAAGGTGTAGAGCTGGTTGGCATTGGTCTGGACAATATCATCGCCGTGGCAATGAACGATGCAGTTCTCGTCGCAGATGCGCGCCGCGCGCAGGACGTGAAACGCGCCGTGCAGGTCCTCAAGCAACGCGGCGCACCTCAGGCCGAATCCTTTCCCAAAGATCACCGCCCGTGGGGCTGGTTCGAAAGCCTCGCGGTGGGTAACCGGTTTCAGGTAAAACGCATCGTTGTGCGCCCGGGTGCGGCCCTTAGCCTTCAAAGTCATCAACACCGCTCAGAGCACTGGATCGTCGTCGAGGGCACAGCGCAGGTCACAATTAACGATGAGGTAAAACTCGTTACAGAAAACCAGTCGGTTTATATTCCCCTTGGGGCCGTGCACCGGATGGAAAATAAGGGCAAGGTTCCTATGGTCCTGATCGAAGTACAGACCGGCGCCTATCTGGGAGAAGATGATATCGTCAGATATGATGACGTCTATGCCCGCGGACAGGGCGCCAAAGGGTAGACGACACCCTTGGACACTTCTCGATCCGTTTGTTAGATAAAAACCATAAATTTCTCGAAAGGTTATTTTGATCCAGATCGAAAAGACACCACTCGCCGGGGTTGTTATCCTCACGCCTGCCCGCTTCGGCGACACGCGTGGCTTTTTTTCAGAAAGCTACAGCGCCAAAGTCTTGTCGGAGCACGGCATCGACATTCCGTTTGTTCAGGATAACCATTCGCTGTCCTCAGCCATCGGAACAATTCGTGGTCTGCATTTTCAGGCTCCGCCCCATGCACAGGATAAGCTGGTGCGCTGCGGCAAAGGCTCTTTGTTTGATGTGGCCGTCGATATTCGTCGCGGCTCTCCCACATATGGCCAATGGTTCGGCACCGAGCTGAGCTTCGAGAACGGGCGCCAGTTGCTGGTACCGGCAGGTTTCGCGCACGGTTTTGCCACCCGCACGCCCGATACTGAAATTATCTACAAATGCTCTGACTACTACGCCCGCGAGACCGAGGGCGCGATCCGCTGGGATGATCCGGAGATTGGCATAGACTGGGCGCTGCCCGACGGTGTGACCCCCCTGCTGTCTGATAAAGACGCAGTTGCAGGAACCCTTGCAGATCTTGATACCCCATTCAAATTTGAGGGCTGAACCATGAAAATACTGATCACTGGCGGCGCTGGTTTTATCGGCTCGGCTGTTGTGCGGCAGGCTATTGAGCGCGGCCACAGCGTCGTGAACGTTGATGTGCTGACCTATGCTGCCTGTCTCGATAATGTCGCCAGCGTTTCGGACAGCCCCCTATATGCCTTCGAGCAGGTCGATATATGCGACATGCCCGCGCTTGCCGATGTGTTCGCCAAACACCAGCCGGACGCTGTCATGCACCTCGCCGCTGAATCCCATGTTGACCGCTCGATTGACGGGCCTGGTGCTTTTATCCAGACCAATGTGACTGGCACCTATACCCTGCTCGAAGCCGCCCGCGCCTATTGGCAAGGGCGCGAGCGCTTTGCCGGTTTTCGTTTTCACCATATTTCGACAGACGAGGTTTTCGGCTCACTCGGTCCCGAGGGTCAATTCACCGAAGATACCCCCTATGATCCACGCAGCCCCTACTCGGCGTCCAAAGCGGCCAGCGACCATCTGGTTCGCGCATGGGGCGAAACCTACGGTTTGCCCATCGTTCTGACCAATTGTTCCAACAACTATGGTCCGTTCCACTTTCCGGAAAAACTGGTTCCGGTGGTCATCCTGCGCGCCCTCGCCGGAGAGCCTATCCCTGTCTATGGCAAGGGCGATAACATCCGCGACTGGCTGTACGTCGAGGATCACGCCGACGCCCTGCTCAAGGTGATGGCCGACGGAAAAATCGGGCGCAGCTATAATATCGGTGGGGAAAATGAAGTCACGAACCTTGATCTGGTCAAGATGATTTGCGCAATTCTGGATGATCGCCACCCGCAAGGCGCGCCCCACGCGCAGTTGATTACGTTCGTCACCGACCGTCCCGGCCATGACATGCGCTACGCCATCGATCCCACGCGCATGAACACCGAAATGGGCTGGAAGCCATCTGTTACCGTCGAGGAGGGACTGGCGAAAACCGTTGACTGGTACCTCGAGAACGAGGACTGGTGGCGCGCCCTTCAAAACCGCGAAGGCGTAGGCCAACGCCTTGGCACCAAGGCATAATGGGGGGGCTGACAATGCACATTCTCGTATTCGGACACAGCGGACAGGTCGCCACGGAACTGCGTGCTCTTGCGTCTGACACTTTGCGTATCACGGCACTGGACCGCGCGGCCGCCGATCTCACCGATCCCGCCGCTTGCGCCGCGGCAGTAGCTGAACATGCCCCTGACGCGGTGATCAACGCTGCCGCTTACACCGCCGTTGACCGTGCAGAGACTGAGGAAAAGATCGCCCATCTCATAAATGCCGATGCTCCCGCCGCCATCGCACAGGCCTGTGCTGTGCAGGGCATTCCTTTTGTCACCATTTCGACCGATTACGTCTTTTCCGGCGATGGAAGCACCCCTTGGACCCCTGCGGACATGACGGCACCACAAGGCGCTTATGGCCGCACAAAACTTGCTGGAGAGCAGGCTGTCGCCCTCGCTGGCGGCTCATACGCAATCTTGCGGACCTCATGGGTGGTCTCCTCCCATGGCAACAATTTTGTGAAAACAATGCTGCGGTTGGGTGCCGAGCGTGACGCGCTTACAATTGTAGCCGACCAGATAGGTGGGCCAACAGGCGCCGCCGAAATTGCAAAGGCTTGCGTTGTGATCGCGCAAAAACTGGCGACTGACAAAACCTGCGCTGGTATCTATCACTTTGCGGGCGCTCCCGACACCAGCTGGGCTGATTTCGCCCGCACTATATTCGACAAGGCAGGGATCACTTGCGCGGTGACCGATATTCCTTCGAGTGACTATCCAACGCCCGCAACGCGCCCCCTGAACTCTAGAATGGATTGCAGTGCCACAACTGCAACATTCGGCGTTCCCCGCCCCGACTGGCGGGCCAGCCTTGATGCGATCCTGACCCAACTCACCCCCCAACAAAACGCGAGCTGATTGATATGACGCAGACAAAAGGCCGTAAGGGCATCATCCTCGCAGGCGGGTCGGGCACACGTCTTTACCCCATCACAGTCAGCGTCTCGAAACAGTTGCTGCCGGTTTATGACAAACCGATGATCTATTACCCTCTGTCAGTTCTGATGCTGGCCGGTATCCGTGAGATTGCCGTGATCACCACGCCGCAGGACCGTGCCCAGTTTGAGCGTGCTTTGGGCGATGGCAGCCAGTGGGGTGTGAGCCTGACGTTCATCGAACAACCAAGTCCCGACGGGCTGGCGCAGGCATATTTGCTGGCCGAGGATTTCCTTGATGGTGCACCATCGGCCATGGTTCTTGGCGACAACATCTTTTTCGGACACGGCCTGCCCGAAATGCTCGCCGATGCAGGCAAGCAAACCAAAGGCGGAACTGTGTTTGGCTACCGTGTTGCAGACCCGGAGCGGTACGGCGTCGTCGCATTCGATGCCGAAGGTCGCGCCAGCCAAATCATCGAAAAACCCGAAGTGCCACCGTCAAACTATGCCGTAACCGGGCTTTATTTTCTGGATGCAGAGGCCCCGGCCCGCGCTCGTAAAGTGACACCATCGCCCCGCGGCGAACTTGAAATCACCACGCTCCTCGAAAGTTACCTCAATGACGGGCTGTTGAATGTACAGCGGATGGGCCGCGGCTATGCGTGGCTCGACACGGGTACGCACGGTAGTCTGTTGGATGCTGGTAATTTCGTGCGCACTCTTGAGCAGCGGCAAGGCATGCAAACCGGAAGCCCTGACGAGATCGCATTCGGGCAGAAATGGATCACCCGCGAAGAGCTGGAGGCGCGGTCAAAGATGTTTGGCAAAAACGACTACGGCACATATCTCGCCGGCCTGCTGAAATAATGGCTAACCCGATGCTTGGGCATAGGCCCAGGCATCGCGCGCAATAGTATCCAGATCGCTGTGCACTGCAGCCCACCCCAACAGATCGGCAGCACGTCGGACATCTGCGACTAATGTGGCAGGGTCACCCGCACGGCGCGGCGTCTCTTCAACAATGAAGTCGCGCCCCGATACGCGGCGCACTGCATCAATCACCTGCCGCACGCTTTGTCCCTGGCCGGTTCCGAGGTTTACGGGCATCACACCCGGTGCATCACGGCCCAACAGGTGCCGCAGCGCCGCAACATGCCCTGATGCCAGATCGCTGACATGGATATAATCGCGGATACAGGTGCCATCGGGCGTATCATAATCCGCGCCATATACCTTTATCCGATCCCGCCGTCCCTGTGCGGCCTGAATGACCAGCGGGATTAGATGTGTTTCGGGATCGTGTCGCTCTCCGCTGCGCCCCTGCGCATCGGCACCCGAAGCGTTGAAATAACGCAGTGCTATCGCTTGCAATCCATACGCGGAGACGCAGGACTCCAGCACCGTCTCGACCATCGCCTTACTGTCGCCATAAGGATTGATCGGCGCGCGCGGTAATTCCTCGGACAGCAGGGCCACATCTGTGAGATTGCCATACACCGCTGCCGTTGACGAAAATACAAGCCGCGGCACCCCTGCCGTGTTCATCGCCTCCAGCAACGAGAGCGTACCTGCCACATTATTCTGGAAAAACGGCAACGGGGTTACAACGGATTGTCCTGCCTCGATAAGCGCCGCGAAATGAATAACACTGCCAATACCAAACTGCTGCATCGTATGCACCAGTTTGGCCGTATCCGTCAGATCACCCTCGACCAGATGATCCCCGAAACACGCATCGCGGTGGCCGCTCGAAAAATTGTCATAAACCACGGGCAAAAATCCCGCATCCTTGAGCGCAAGAACGGTGTGCGAGCCGATATAGCCCGCACCACCTACCACCAAAACAGCATTATTCATGTCTGCAGTCCTTAGAAAGTCTGATCATAGTCCCCGACATTGGGCTCGGTACGGATAATCGCATCGATATCTTTGAAGATCGCGCGCAACTCCGCCTCGGATTCAGCGCTTTCGCAAACAACCACCAGATTTGGTGTGTTGGAGGAGGCACGTACCAGTCCCCAACTTCCGTTATCAAGGATCACGCGCGCACCGTTCACCGTAACAACGGTTGCAACCTTGCGGCCTGCCAGTTCGGTCAACGGTTCAAGTTTTTTGACGATCCGCTCGAGGATGTCGTATTTTTCCTCGTCAGCGGCATAGGGGGACATCGTCGGCGTTGCATAAGTCACGGGCAGGGCACGGCGCAGATCCGACATGGACATATCAGGGTTACGGTCCATCAGTTTGCAGATTTCAACGGCGACACGCATGCCGCAATCATATCCACGGCCAATGGGCTCCGCGAGGAAATAATGGCCGGATTTCTCAAAACCCGCCAGCGCGCCCAGCTCTTTGACACGCCGTTTCATATGGCTATGGCCGGTTTTCCAGTAATCTGCCTTGGCACCATTTGCGATGAGCTCTGGGTCGGAAGCATACAGGCCGGTTGACTTCACATCCGCAACAAAAGTGCTGTTCGGATAGATCTTGGATAAATCCCGCGCCATGATCACGCCGACCTTATCCGCAAAAATCTCCTCGCCTTCGTCGTCCACTACGCCGCAGCGATCACCGTCTCCGTCAAAACCAAGGGCAAAATCCGCACCCGAAGCTTTCACACTCGCACTCATATCGTGCAGCATTTCCATCGCTTCAGGGTTGGGGTTGTAGTGCGGGAAGGTATAATCAAGCGTGTTGTGGCTCTCTACCACCTCGACGCCCAGACGGCGAAACAGCTCGGGTGCAAAGGCGGAGGCCGTTCCATTGCCCGTCGCACAGACGACTTTGAGCTTGCGGGTCATCTTGAAATCGCCCACCAAATCATCGAGGTAAGCCTCGCGCACGCCATCTACATATTCGTATTTACCGCCCTCTCGGGCTACAGATTTACCACCCAGAACAATATCGCGCAGCTCGTTCATTTCGTCAGGGCCATGAGTGAGTGGACGCTCGAACCCCATTTTTACGCCTGTCCATCCGTTTGGGTTGTGCGAGGCCGTAACCATCGCTACCGCAGGCGCATCCAGATGGAACTGCGCGAAATATGCCATGGGAGACAGAGCTGGTCCGATGTCCTTAACATGGATGCCCGCCTGCATCAGGCCCAACATCAGCGCGTTTTTGATTGAGAGCGAGTATTCGCGGTAGTCATTGCCAACCGCAATCACAGGCTCGATCCCGCGCATATGCATCTGCGTCCCCAGACCCATTCCCAGTGCGGTTATCCCCGGCAGGTTAATCGCATCGGGGTATTTCCAACGAGCGTCATACTCGCGGAAGCCTGTCGGCGTGATCATCGGATCGCGCAAGAATTCCCAAGTATTCTGGGTGACGGTAGCGTTTGGTTTTTTCATGGGATTACCTTGTTGTTATGTTGCGCCCGAAGCTGAGGATCACGGATCCTTGCTTTGATCCGGGCAGCGTAAATTGATCAATCGTTTCCAAATAGATCGCGTGAAAATACTTTGTCCATCACATCATCCAGCTCGCTGGACATGCGGTTGGCGACGATCACATCCGACATCTGCTTGAACTGCTCCAGATCGGTGATCACACGAGAGTTGAAGAAATCAGGCGCGTTCAGGGCAGGTTCATACACGACAACCTCGATCCCCTTGGCCTTGATACGCTTCATGATCCCTTGAATTGAAGACTGCCGGAAGTTATCCGAACCCGCTTTCATTACCAACCGATGTACCCCGACAATCCGAGGCTTTTTGCGGACAATCTCTTCAGCCAGAAAATCCTTCCGCGTGCGGTTGGCGTCGACAATCGCACGAATAAGGTTTTGCGGCACAACCGAGTAGTTCGAGAGAAGCTGTTTGGTATCTTTTGGCAAACAATATCCACCATACCCGAAGGACGGATTATTATAATGGTCACCAATGCGTGGATCTAGGCCAACGCCGGTTATGATCTGGCGACTGTCCATATCGCGTGACATCGCATAGCTGTCGAGTTCGTTAAAAAAGGCAACGCGCATCGCAAGATAGGTATTCGCAAACAGTTTGATCGCCTCTGCTTCGGAGGGGTCGGTAAACTGGAGGGTCATATCCTTTGAAGTTGCCCCCTCGACCAGCAGCGCTGCAAAACGGCGTGCGGCCTCGGTTTGCGCGCCCACAATAATACGGCTGGGATAGAGGTTATCGTACAAGGCGCGGCCCTCACGCAAAAACTCCGGCGCAAACATGATGTTTTCGCTGTTCATTTCGCGCCGCACCCGCAGAACGAAACCCACCGGAATGGTGGATTTGACAACAACTGTTGCCTCCGGATTGACCGAAATAGCCTGCTTTATCACCGCCTCGACACTTGAAGTATCAAAATAGTTGGTGTCGGTGTCATAATTTGTCGGGGTCGCAACAATAATAAATTCGGCATCTCGGAACGCGGCATCGCGGTCTAGGGTGGCCACCAGATCCAGTTTTTTGGTGCGGAGGTATTCCTCGATATCAGGGTCAGCGATCGGGCTTTTTTTCGCGTTAATCATGTTTACGCGGTCTTCGGCGATATCCACCGCAACAACTGTATGGCATTGCGACAAAAGGATCGCGTTCGAGAGGCCAACATAGCCAAGGCCGACAACAGCAATCTTCATGTCGTTTTTCCTTCGCCCATATAACGCCGTGCTTACCGCACCTGCCCATTTGGAGCAAGTAGCCCAATACGGCGCCTTCCTGGCAACATGGAGACAAATGCCCAACCGTGCCATGGGCGTTTTTCGCGAATTTCCCCGTTCGGTTCTTTTCCGCGTATGGTTCCGGTGATAAGACAACCCGAAGCGCTGCCACCAACAAATGTAGTGCGGCGTGTGAGGCCCAAAATGACAGAACCTGTTACAGTCGATATCAATACAAGCGGCGAAGCGCTTTTGTTCGCCGGCGCAGAAACCGACAAGATCGCAGTTCTCGCGTTTCACGGAGGCGGCGGCGTTGATGGTGAACCTGCCATGCTCACGCCCTTTATCAAGCAATTGGTGACAGGTGGCGGATTGGCCGTTGTCGTACCGCGCTACAGGACACTGAACCGCGATGCGGCCTCTTTCGAGGATATGCGCGCCGATGCCGCCAATGCACTGACGTGGGCCACTGCGCATCTACCCGATGATGCAAAACTCTTTCTTTTGGGTGCATCCTTCGGAGGGCTCCTTGCACTCGATGCGTTGCTGGAGGCCTCTCCCGATGTTCAGGACCGCGTGGCGGGCGTGATCCTTTTAAACGCCGTCACGAACATCGGCACCCAAGCCGGCTGGCATAATCGCGTTGTTCCCGCTGACACTTTCGCGTCCCTGTCGCCCTTCGCACGGCTCAAAGGGCATCCCCTACTCTCTAAGCTTCGTTGCTATATCGCCCATGGCGGCAAAGACGAGGTCGTTCCGATTGCTGCCTCAAAACGCTTTAGCAGATTGTGGCCCGAGGGCCGTGTTACGGTTAACCTTTTCCCGAACGCTGACCACGGATTTTTCAACCGCAATGCACATGCCGCAACAGTTAGCAGAGCGATCCGCCAGTTTCTCGAACTGCCCGTGGAACCCGCACGTGAACAGGTAAAGGTCGCAGCAACATCACCCTCGAAACCGGCGCAGGCAGCACAAAAAAACCTCTTACCACCAAACGCGACACTGGCCTACGGTATCGGGGCGCAAAAAGCGGGAACAAGCTGGCTTTACGAGCAGCTCGCCAAAAGCGCGCAATGCCACACCGGTGCGACCAAAGAGCTGCATTATTTTGACGCTATGTATGTCAAAAGCGAGAGCACACACCTGCAAACGCGTCTGGAACAGCTTAACCGCGCCGTGAAAACCATAACCCCCGGCATGGATCCTGAAAATAAAAAGCGGCTGGCAACTATCGAGCTTTTGACAGAGAGGCTTTCGATCCACGCGACCACCCCCGACTCTCACGGCCCCTACGCTGACTATCTGAAAAAGGGCTATAAGGGTCAGAAGATCATTTGTGACTTCACCCCGTCCTATTGCACCCTAGATGCAGACGGCTTTGCCCAAATGAAGAGTGTCGGACCTGCCAAATTCATCTTTATCATGCGAGATCCGGTAAAGCGCCTGTGGTCACAGATCCGCATGTCGATCAGTGCCAGCAGTCCGCGCCTTACCGATGCGCAGTACGACGCAGCCTGTCTTGAGCGCGCCCGCGAGATGTGCGCAGACCGCGACCTGTCCACAATACTGCGTGCCGACTATATGCGCACAATCGAAGCGCTTGAGGCTGCAATTCCTGCAGATTCTATCCACTATGTGTTTTACGAGAATTTGTTTACGCAGGCCGCTGTCGACGGGGTGTGTAAATTTCTGGGCATTGATCCGCTAAAAGTCGAGGGAAAGACACGGGTCAATCTTGGCCGGACATCCGTGTTACCAGAGGATATGGCGCAACAAATGGCGCAGGGACTGGCGCCTCAATACGCGGCAGTTCGGGCACGATTTGGTAAAGATGTACCAGACAGCTGGCGTAAGCTCGCTGACGCACCTCGCGCAAAAGGGGCAGAAAAGTCCAAAATCCTCACCGGGATTAAAGCAAAAATTCCCTTTCTGAACAATGTTCCCGGCGCTCGGCGGATTGCAAATGACGGGCCGGTTATCGTCTTTCCCCACATTCCCAAAACGGCTGGCCAGACCGTTGTGAAAGAGCTCAGGCGGCTGATGCCTGCCAATAAATTCTCACCGATACGAACGCACTCCATGGCTCCGCAAGATGCCCAGATGCCCGAAGGCTATAAACTCTATGCCGGTCACATCGATTGGATCGACCTCGAGACACTGCCTGAAAACAGGTTTGCTTTTACCATCCTGCGTGACCCGCGAGAACGTATAGCCTCGTTTTACTTTTATCTGCTGCGCGAGGCGGCAAAACTATCCCCCAAAGAGCTGGCCTCAAAAGAACGCACAAACATGCGAATGATCTCCACGATGACGCCTGATGAATATTTCTTTGGAGGCGATCAGGCGTGGCAGCGTTTCATCAAGGACCACTATAACAATTTCTACTGCAACTACTTAATCACCCGCAAAATACGTGGCTGGAGAGATGTAGCAAACCTCGACCATCAGTCGCTGGTCGACCGTGCCGTGACAGGCGCAGGCGCACTGCAGAAAGTTTACTCGCTAAGCAATCTACAACAACTCGAAACCGATATTCACGAGGTGCTGGGCGCAGCGATCAACATTCAGGGCAACTACGTGAATGCAGGACCGGATGCCACAACGGCAAACCGCTGGTCTGACCTTACAAAACTGTTTGAGAAATCTTCCAGCACCGGGCGCCTTGAGACATTTGCGCAGGCAGATCTCGACCTGATGATGCGCCTCAACCTGCATCTCTAGATCAGCATCGGAGCAATTGTGACAAACGCGCCCCAACCCAATATCGTCCAGTTGCGCGATACCGCAGTTGCCCCTTTCATATACAAGAGGCCCTTGTTTCGCGGGGGCATTGATGCTGCTGTTTGCCCCCCAGAAGGACGCATGAAACGCGGTCCTGCCCTGCGCGACGAACCTCACGACATAATCCGTAAGAAAGTTTCATTTTTCGGCCGCCCCTCCAACCATAAGGCGCTCAAGGGCAGGTATCTGTTTGGCGGCCCGGTGTGGAACCACTTTGGCCATTTCTTCGTAGACTGTATCCATCGCCTTTGGGCGCTAAAGCAAAACGGCGAGTCCTATGACGGTGTAGTTTTCCTCGCTGTACAGGGATTACAGAATATTCAGACCCCCGAACATCTCGCGAATGCCGCACCGCCAAAGTTTCTGGCCGATCTCATGACCCTTCTGGACATGCCGGATGTGCCGGTAATTTTCGTGCGTGACATTGCTGTGTTCGAACACCTCGACGTGCCCGAACCCGGCACAGCCCCCCGCTGTGAGATCGAGCCATTCTACCGCCCCTATCTCGACCTGTATCAGGAAATTCTGACAGACAAACTGGCCCCGCAGATCAGAACGGCGCCAGAAAAGATCTATATGGGTAGGAGTCATTTGTTGAACAAAGGCGGTATTCTGGGATGCAGCTATTTCGAAGCGCGGGTGAGAGAGGCCGGCGTGCATTGTTCGCTGCCCGAAAAGCTTTCTCTCGCAGACCAACTCGCCCATCTGATCGGAGCCAGCTCGATCCTCTTCGACGAAGGGAGCGCCGCACATCCGACTCAAGTTCTTTCTAAAGTTTCCACAGAATTTTGCATGTTGCCCCGCCGCGCCAACAACGAGAGCTTCGGCAAAGCTATCTCACAACGCGCCCCGTTCTTCTTGATGACCAACGGAGAAAATATCGAAACCCTGCCGGACAGGTTCGGGTCTACCTCCTCGCCTGGTGGCCTTGCAATCTACCGCGATCCGCTGCCCGTTTATCAAAAATTGAAAAAGCACGGATTTGTTAAAGGTCCGTTCGATCCGGATGCATACCGTGCGGCGGAGCTCGCAGATCTTGACGCGTCCGGGTCCAAAACGCCCGAAATCAAAGAAGCCCGAACAAAAAAGTTGCAGGAACTGCGCAGTTAAGTCTGATTATCAGGCGCTTAACCCGAAATCAGGCGCTTACTGCCCGCTCTCTCAGTATATCACTTGCAAGCCCGAACTTTGCGGATCTCTGCACTATAACGCTCCCATACCGAAGTTTCTTGCAAGAATCGTAGCTTGCGCTACCTTTGTCCTAATCAGCGCTAGCCACGCTGTGTCAGGGGGGGAAACAATGACAGATCGTGATAGCGGTCATACCTTGTTCCATGATGATCTCTATCGTGAGGCCGTCAGGGAAATAGGGACTTTAAAAGAGAAACTGCCACAGGATGCTTTCGCAGCTTTGGCCCGTGAGGTGATCAGGCGACTATCCGATCACCCTGTTGCTGCGTCGGGGTCCGTTTCATTCCCCAGCGATGCAAAAATCGACGAGCTTGCGCGCGCGTTGATTGAACCGGGCGCTGAGCCAGGTATCGAATTTATAGAACGGGTTCGGGCACAGGGCGCATCCGTTGAAACTGTCTATATTGCCTATCTTGCCGAAGCCGCAAAGACACTTGGCGAATGGTGGGAGGATGATCTGGTAAGTTTCGCGGAAGTCACCGCCGCGACTGGCCATATTTACGCTGTGATGCGCGGGCTAAAGCCGATGTTCCGCGCCAGTGCTACGATCCGAACACAACCAAACGCCTTTTTTACCGCGATCCCCGGCGAGACCCATCTTCTGGGTGTGTCCATGGCCGCTGATCTCTTCCGTAAACAAGGCTGGGATATCGCCCTCAAGCGGGAATTGGATCACGACGGGATTGTTCAATACGCTGCCACCTCAGGCGTCGCTCTCATTGGCCTGTCCGCCGGTGGCGAGCACGCCCTCATACCGCTTGCGCGCCTTGTTGTTGGTCTACGCATAAGCGTTCCGGACGCGGCGATAATGGTCAGTGGTGCGATCCTTGGCACATCGTACGATGCGGTAAAATCACTGGGCATCGATATCCTACCGGTCAGCATGGATGATGCAATAGAACAGGCACAAGCGATCTGGGCGCGCACGGACGATCAGGCGCAAGTAAGCTGAATTAGACCGGCGTTTTAAACCCAGATACAAAATGCACATAAAAAATGGCGGCCCCAAAGGACCGCCATTTTTGTTTCAACCAATATTGGGCTTCAGTCTGCCTTTGCTTCGACTTCTGGACCTACCGATACCAGATAGGCCCAAACATTGGCCGCATCTTCCTCGTCACCGAGTTTGAATGCCATTTTGGATTTTGCGCGTTTGTCGTCGTTATATTCGGCCAAAAACTTCTTTGGATCCGCGACGTAAGCAACGAAATCTTCTTCGTTCCATTCCAGACCGGCTTCACCAGCCTGTACGATGGAATCACCATATCTGAAATCGGTGGAGCCTGCGACGCGTGTGTACAAACCGTAGAGGTTCGGACCTGTGCGGCCGCCCTTCACGATATCGTTGCCATCGGCGTCCGAAATCATGTGGCACGCTTTACACTTGTTGAACACGGACTCGCCGGCCGTTGCATCGCCAGTGGCATGACCATCTGCGAATGCGGGCGCGCTCATGAGGGCGAGGCCCAATGCTGTTGCTGCGATAATTTTCAAGGTAGTTCTCCTATACTTGCACCATAGACCTAGCCCGTTTGTGCCTGACGTAAAGGTCTGGATACCAGTCTATGCACAGAATTTCCCTAAGTCCAATACACAGCTTGGGTACCAGCAAATCCGCATAGCGACCCGCCCATGTGTCAATCAAAGTTTACACTTGCTCCAAAGCATACTGTCAGACTATTCTGACAGTATGAGTCTAACCACCGCCCACACCCTGCGCCGCCTGCCGGAGCCCGCTGCCGCCTTGCAGTTGATCAAGCCTGTGACATGGTTCCCTCCCATGTGGGCTTATCTATGCGGCGCTGTGTCTTCGGGGGTCTCCCCCTCCGGACAATGGGGCATGGTTCTGCTGGGCGTGATCCTTGCGGGTCCGGTCGTGTGCGGTATGTCGCAGGCCGCCAATGACTGGTGCGACCGCCACGTTGACGCAATAAACGAGCCTGAACGTCCAATCCCTTCCGGCCGTATCCCGGGCCGCTGGGGCCTGTGGATTGCCGTTGCCATGACGGCTCTTTCGCTGGTTGTCGGCTACCAGCTTGGCCCTTGGGGATTTGCCGCCACACTCCTCGGCGTTGCCGCTGCATGGGCATACTCCGCAGAACCTGTTCGGGCAAAACGCTCAGGCTGGTGGGGGCCGGGCCTTTGCGGACTGGCCTATGAAACACTCCCTTGGGTGACCGGCGCGGCAGTCCTTTCTGCCGGGGCGCCCAGCCTCGAGATTATTGGCATCGCTGTGCTTTACGGCATCGGTGCTCACGGAATCATGACACTCAATGACTTCAAAGCGATCGAAGGTGACCGTGCAACCGGCCTGCGCTCGCTTCCCGTGACACTAGGCCCCGACCGCGCCGCCAGTCTTGCATGTCTGATCATGGCGGCCCCTCAGGCGATGGTGATTGCGATCCTACTGATGTGGGACAAGCCACTACATGCCTTGGGCGTTGCTGCGATGCTCGCCGTGCAGCTTGCCGCTATGCGCGTCCTATTGCGCGACCCCGAGGGTAAAACGCCATGGTATCAAGGCATGGGAATTCTATTTTATATCAGTGGCATGATGATCGCCGCCTTTGCGTTGAGAGGCCTTTGAAATGCACCTGACATGGATACAGATTTTCCGCCTCGGATTGGTGCAAATGGCACTTGGCGCGATTGTTGTCCTGACGACCTCGACACTGAACCGCCTGATGGTGGTCGAGTTCGCCCTTCCCGCCGTGCTACCGGGCGCATTGGTAGGCCTGCACTATGGCATACAACTGTCGCGCCCGCGCTGGGGATTTATCTCGGACAAAGGGGGCAACCGCACCGCGTGGATCATCGGCGGCATGGCTCTGCTGGCACTCGGTGGTCTGCTGGCCGCCTACGCCGTAACGCTCTTTGCTGCCAGCCATACGCTGGCGCTTGGGCTGTCGCTCATCGCTTATGCCGCTATCGGGCTTGGGGTTGGTGCATCAGGCACTTCTTTGCTGGCACTCCTTGCGACCACGACAGCGCCACACCGTCGCGCTGCCGCCGCGACGATCACATGGCTTATGATGATATTCGGCATCGCCTTCACTGCTGGCCTCTCGGGCGGCTTTCTTGACCCCTATTCCCCCGCCCGCCTGATGGGTGTCGTAGCTGTGGTGGTCAGTATCGCAATGCTGCTCACCGTTGTGGCCGTTGGGCGGATAGAACGAGGCCTGATCGTAGCGGCCCAAGAGCCGCCAACCCCCTTCTTGGAAGGCCTGCGGGATATTTGGGCAGAGCCGCGTGCGCGTAATTTCACCCTCTTTGTATTTCTGTCGATGAACGCCTACTTCATGCAGGAACTTATCCTCGAACCCTACGCGGGGCTCGTCTTTGACTTTAGCGCGGGCCAGTCGACCCAACTCAGTGGCGCACAAAATGGCGGTGTTTTCCTCGGAATGCTAACTGTCGGCATTATGGCAACAGGCCTCAAACGCGGCAGCTTACGCGCGTGGGTCACCGCCGGTTGCCTCGGCTCTGCCGGCATACTTGGACTGATTGCACTCAACGGCGCTGGCATCGCCTTTGCGCCACTCACTCCTCTCGTGACCGCCCTTGGCTTTTTCAACGGCATGTTCGCAGTAGCAGCTATCGGGTCAATGATGGCGCTTGCGTCTGACGGACGTGAACGCCGCGAAGGGACGCGCATGGGCCTCTGGGGTGCAGCCCAAGCTGTGGCCGCCGGGTTCGGTGGCCTTCTCGGCGCTGGCGCCGTCGATATTCTACGCATCACACTACCAGATGGCGCCGCTTTTGGCGCTGTTTTCACATTCGAAGCGTTCCTGTTTGTCGCAGCGGCCATCATGGCCTTGCGCATTCTTGATCGCACCACCGCGCAGGGCATGCCCGCGCTTGTACCCGGAGAATAATTAATGCTGGATATGACTACGTCAGAGCAAAAGTTCGATGTTGTGGTTGTGGGAGGCGGTCCTTGCGGGGCTACCGCCGCCACCGATCTGGCCAAGCGCGGCTACAGCGTGGCCCTCCTCGACCGTGATGGTCGCATCAAGCCATGCGGCGGCGCAGTCCCACCGCGCATGATTGAGGATTACGACATTCCAGACAGCCAGATCGTCGCAAAGATCCGCACCGCACGAATGATTTCCCCGACGCAGCGCCATGTCGATATCCCGATCGAAAACGGGTACGTTGGGATGGTCGACCGCGAACATTTCGACGAATACCTCCGCGTGCGGGCAGCCACCGCAGGCGCATTGCGCATAACGGGCACCTATACAAAAATCACACGCGATGCGGAGGGCACGCACGTGCACTACCGCCATAAAGAAACCGGAGAGAACCGTGCCATGACCTGCCGCATGGTGATTGGTGCAGACGGTGCGCGCTCTAACATTGCCAAGACCGAAGTGCCGGGTGGTGCTAAAATTCCTTATGTGATCGCCTATCACGAGATCATCGAGGCACCGACCGTAACTACAGAACACTACAACCCGCAGCGGTGTGATGTGATCTATGATGGTAGAATCAGCCCTGACTTCTACGGCTGGGTTTTCCCGCACGGTAAATCCGCCAGCGTAGGGATGGGCACCTGCATCGACGGTGTGGACCTTAAAAAAGCCACAGCGGATCTGCGCGCTAATGCAGGTCTAACGGATTGTAAAACCATCCGCCGCGAAGGCGCGCCGATCCCACTCAAACCGCTGGACCGTTGGGACAATGGCAGCGACGTGCTGCTGGCGGGTGATGCCGCGGGCGTGGTTGCGCCCTCATCCGGTGAAGGCATATATTATGCGATGGCTTGCGGAACATCCGCAGCCCTCGCTACCGCGCGCCGCTTGCGCACCAACATGCCTTCTGACCTTAAACTTAGCCGCAAGATGTTCATGGGCGAGCATGGCCAAGTCTTCCGCGTTTTGGGTGCGATGCAAAACGCCTATTACAAATCCGATATGCGTCGCGAACGCTTTGTCTCGCTGTGCCATGATGTGGATGTGCAGAAACTTACTTTCGAAGCCTATATGAACAAAAAGCTGGTTGCTGCACGCCCCTTGGCACATTTGAAAATCGGAATTAAAAATATTGCGCACCTGACTGGACTCGTGTCGGAAACGCGGACATGAAAAAAGCCTAGCCCGATGCGCTACGGAGAGCTGATGACAGATATCATGATACCCGCATGGGTCGACGGCACGTTGCAACCTGTCGAAAAGCTCGATGCGCATTTGCGCGGGCTTCGCCACAAGGCGGTGTCAGTGTTCATCATGTCTGGCGATACAATGCTTATCCAGCGTCGTGCTATGGGCAAATACCATACCCCCGGTTTGTGGGCGAACACCTGCTGCACCCATCCCGAATGGGATGAGCCGGACTCAGCTTGCGCGCATCGCCGCCTTGCCGAAGAGCTCGGGATTGCAGATGTCCGGGTCACACACCGTGGTCAGGTCGAATACCGCGCCGACGTCGGGGGCGGCTTGATCGAGCATGAGCTGGTGGAGGTGTTTGTGGTGCAAAGCACTCAGGATCTACCGCTGGCGCTCAATCCGGACGAAGTCATGGATACGCGGTGGATTACCATAAGCGAGCTGCGCAATGAGCTTGCCTCGACACCCGAAGTGTTCACCCCGTGGCTGAGGATTTATATGGATCAGCACAGCAAACTTATCTTCGGTTAACAGTCCTAGACCGCTCGCGACATTAGTGCAGTTTTCATCTTAGCCCGCCTTCCGGACACCGGCCCCGAAAGGGCCGGTGATCTGAGCTTTTTCAAAGCGCGATCGCTAGTCCTTAAAATCTGTCACCTTGACTCGCTGGAGCTGTGCGGCCTGCAATGCAGTTGCTGCAATATCACCCGCTGTCATGCCCGCATCTGCATACATTGCATCGGGCGCAGCTTGATCAATAAACCGGTCCGGCAAATTGACGGTTCGCACGGCCAATGTCTTGTCCAGCCAGCCCTCGTTTGCCAGATGGTCCAAGACCATAGAGCCAAATCCGCCCCGCGATCCCTGCTCGACCGTGATCAATACACGGTGCTTTCGCGCCAATTGATTGATCAGCGCCTTATCCAGAGGTTTGGCAAACCGCGCATCCGCAACTGTTACGGTCAGGCCTTGCGCTTCGATCAGATCGGCAGCGCGCTGGCTCTCGCCCAAATGTGCGCCAAACGACAGGATCGCCACATCAAATCCTTGACGCACGATCACCCCTTTCCCGATTTCAAGCGGCACACCGCGCTCCGGCAGGGTCACCCCTTCACCCTCACCGCGTGGATAGCGAAACGCAATCGGCCCATCATCATAGGCGGCTGCAGTAGCGACCATATGCACCAGCTCTGCCTCGTCCGATGCAGCCATCACGACCATATTAGGCAACGCAACAAGGTAGCCGATGTCGAATGCACCGGCATGCGTGGCACCGTCTGCCCCCACCAAACCGGCACGGTCAATCGCAAACCGGACAGGAAGATTTTGCAACGCGACATCATGCACGATTTGGTCATACCCCCGCTGAAGGAAGCTAGAATAGATCGCGACAAATGGCTTCAAACCACCCGCTGCCACACCCGCAGCAAAGGTCACACCGTGCTGCTCTGCAATGCCCACGTCGAACATTCTGTTCGGATGTGTCTTGGCAAAAATATCCAGACCAGTACCGCCTGGCATAGCCGCGGTAATTGCCACGATCTTTGGGTCGCGCCGTGCCTCCTCTGTGAGGGCCTTCCCAAAAATCTCTGTGTAGGACGGGGCGTTGGGTTTGGATTTGGCCTGAATGCCGGTAACGGGGTCAAACTTTCCCACACCGTGATAGCTGTCGCTTGCGGCCTCGGCAGGTGCGTATCCTTTGCCCTTCACGGTACAACAATGGATCAGTACCGGGCCGGTCGCACGCGTGCGCGCAGCGCGCAAAACGCCCAGCAGTTGCCCCATGTCATGGCCGTCAATTGGTCCGATGTATTGAAACCCAAGGTTCTCAAACAGAGTGCTTTGCTCTTCTACGGCACCTGTAACCAACTGCCGCGCACGGCGCGCGTGGTCGCGCAGGGGGCCGGGAAGTGCCGCAAGCGTCCCATTGGCAAACTCGGTCAATCCCGACATGTATCGCGACATCGCACCAACAGGCGGGGCAATGCTCATTTCGTTGTCGTTCAGAATTACAAACATGCGGCGGCCCATGGCGCCAGCGTTGTTCATCGCCTCATAGGCCATGCCCGCAGAGATCGAACCATCACCGATCACGGCAATCGCATCACCAGTAGCTTCGCCCATATCGCGCGCGACGGTAAAACCCAGTGCGGCAGAAATCGAAGTCGACGAATGTGCTGCACCAAAGGGATCAAATTCACTCTCCGAGCGTTTGGTGAAGCCTGACAGGCCCCCCTCCTGCCGCAAGGTGTGCATTTTATGGCGGCGTCCGGTGAGAATTTTATGTGGATAGCACTGATGGCCCACGTCCCAGATCACCTTGTCGCGCGGCGTGTCAAAAACCGCGTGCAGCGCCACAGTCAGCTCCACAACACCCAGTGATGATCCCAGATGACCGCCCGTTGTGGCAACTGTTTCAATCACTTCCTCCCGCAATTCGTCCGCAAGAATGCGTAACTCCGCGTCGGTCAGTGCTTTCATATCTGAGGGGGCGGACACTCGGTCCAGCTGCGGCGTGGGACTGCGCATGGCGGTCTCCCTTTCTCGACTGAAATATCTCTCGAACATATTGGCCTAATGCCCGTTGGCCGGGGAACAGAGGGTAACATGGTCACCCTCTGTCTCCCGTAGCCAACAGGAGGCGTCAGGGGGTCGAGGCCCCTGACAGTACCAGATAGCCCTAGGGACAGAGCTACCCGATTTTGTGTGACGCGGGCGCGGCTGTCGCGCGCCCCTCGTCAAATTGCTCAGGCGTGTACGGTGATTTCCGCAGGCAGCACAAACGACAGGGGTGTCGGATCCGGCGCTTCCTTGGATTCGGCCGGCAAAAGCCCTCCAATCCAAATCGTCACGGCCAGAAATGCGCCGACTACCAGACAGAAGACTGCGGCATATCCGGCGCCCTTCAGCATCAGCGTCAGTACATCTGCGCGCAGGCGGAAGGTAGCGTTGTTGGATGTTCCAAGATAATCGTGATTGTCACTCATCTTTATGTCTCCTTAGTTGAGCGGCGCGTAGCCGTGGTCTTGTGCCCAGATGAACCAGTTATCGACAACAGTGCCGGTCAGCAGGATCCCGATACCACCCGTGAGGGTTGTGAGAACTGCGAACCACCAGGCCCAGCGGTGGATCCCTTCCATCGTCGCGTTAAAGCCCATGGTCCAGCGCCAGAAGAGCGCCGCACGTTCAGAGGCAGTGCCACGGTCAACAATCTGCTCGATCTCGCGCTCGCCGCCGTAACGGCTCACCGCAAGAATGGTTGCACCGTGCATCGCAAACAGCAGGGCAGATCCATAGAGAAACACAATGCTGAGCGCGTGGAACGGGTTGTAGAAAAGGTTGCCATAAGTCAGCGAGAAGAGATTGGTCCAGTCAAGGTGCGGAAAGATACCGTAGGGAACCATCTCGGACCACGAGCCCATCAGAATGGGACGGAACAGACCCAGCACAAGAAACAACCAGATCGCGGAGGCGAATGCCCATGCAACATGTTTGCCCATGCCAAGCTCTTCTGCACGCAGATACGTCCGCACCCACCAGCAAATCACACTGATCAGCAGGAAGAACGATGCCAGAAGGAAATATCCCCCTTCAGCCATTGGCGGAATGCTCAGACCATATTCCTCGGCCGGTGGCTCAAGCGCCAGCCAGAACAGCTCGCGCAGGAAGAGCGCAGGGCTGTAGTCAACCTGATCCCAGAATGAAAGGCCCACCATAAAGAACCAGGCAAACCCCGTAACAAGCGAGATCAAACCGAAGGTCCCTAGATAGATCGGGCCAAGCTGTGCGTTCCCGAAAAGGCCAGCTAGCTTACTGAAGCTGGTCCCGTTTGTACGTTCCCTCGAGAGTGTTCCCGCAGGGTCCACTCCCATTTCGGCCGGTCCTTGGACCTGAACCTGGGTGAAGATGTTTTGATATTCAGCCATTTCTCAAGTCCTCCTTAAAGATCCGCCCACCAGGGCAACAATGCATACCAGTCCCACCATGCGCTCCACTGGTCGAACCAGATCGTGCCGGAGATGACGATACAGATGGCGCTCCACAAACCGGCGTTGAGCGCAAGCAGCAAACCCAGACGGTGAATACCCAAGGGCCCAATCGAATAGCCGATCAGATCGCGGAAATAGGTATCTTCGTGGTCCGGCGTGCCGATGGTTTTACCCTTACCGGGGTTGACCGCGGACAGAACCAGCGAGCCGTGCAGCGCAAGAGCCAGACACGTTGTAAAGAAGAACGTAATCGCGACCATATGCGCAGGGTTATAGTGGAAGTTGCCGTAGGCGTAGCCGACGTTATTCACCCAATCGAGGTGACTGAAGATCCCGTAGGGAAAACCATGGCCCCATGCGCCCATCAACAGCGGGCGAATGATCACCAATGTAACATAGGCTAGGATCGCCACCCCAAACGCGACGGGCACGTGATATCCCATGCCCAGCTTGCGGCAGATCTCTACCTCGCGCATGGCCCATGAGATAAACGCGAATGTCGCACAGATCGTAATGACCTGCCACAAACCGCCCTCTGCAAGCGGTGCAACCCCGAGGCCCACGTCCAGCGATGGCGGATCAATCGAGATCAGCCAAGGGTTCCACGTATCGCCAAGTGATGCACCGTAAAATATTAAAATTGTTCCGAGTGCCGCAAAAAAGAATGTCGTAACGCCAAAAAAGCCGACATAAAAAGGGCCCACCCAGAAGTCGAACAAGTCTCCGCCTACCAGTGTCCCACCTCGGACACGGTATTTTTTCTCGAAGCTGAGCTGTGCCATCGATCGTCTCCTCTAGCGCCCCCTACCCTGTTAAGGGGCAGACTTGCGCGTTGTAATTGAACGGGGTTTGCCGTGGGCGGCGAAGGATTTACCGGCGCCGCCCACAGCGCTGTCGTGCAACTGAGCTTATTCGCCGGCTTCTGCCGCACCGAAGGCGCGGGTGAACCAGTTGGTCTCTGGATTGCTAAGCAGGACGAGGTGAATCATCGCAGCCAGCAAAAACAGGAACACGCCCTGCGCCACGAAAACGCGACGTGGGTCGAAGATCAGCCAGATTTTATAAAACTGTGCCATGTTAAATATTCCTTCCGGTTACCAGGCGAACCAAGGCAGTTTGAAATAGGTCAGCAAGTGAGCAACAGATGCCACGATCGTGAAGATCATGAAGCCGCTCATGTAGACCGAGTGCAATTCCTGCGCTTGCTCGTCTGTCAAACCTGTGAAGGACAGGTCATTTTTATCAGCCATGTTTTTTCTCCTAGAAAAAAATAGTACCGACGCCGCGCATCCCCCGCGGCCGGGTCACAACAGGAGCTAACCCCCTGCTTCAATTCACCAAACCTTCGCAGGAATGACGAATTTCTATATGCCCTGGTCCCTCAGAAGCAAAAACTCTGGTGCGGATAATCCGGCCTTAGGCCGAGAAGATCCTTGGCGTGATAATCTGCGCTTGGCTCCACGCAGATTTCACAGGCCCGCGCGATGGCAGGGCCAGTTGACGCACGGCCGTCAGGGTCCATGTCAGGACCGCCAGCGGCAGCGTGGCGACAAAAATGATCGCGAAATATGCGTAATATTCCCGCTGGCTTGCGGTCATATGGCGCTTGCGCGGCATGCTTGTATCGTTGGTAAAATCAGTCATTTCGTTCCTCCCGAACTGGGTTGAAGACCATTCACCGTTTCCAGAACCACCCGCTCGGCGCCACTGTCCAGCGCGCGCTTTTCAGCTTCGTCACGCAGTGTTTTGGCCGCAGAGATGCGGGTCAGGATCGGATGTTGTGCCACGATTTCATCGAGGCGGGCCTGTGCGTCGGCATCCCAGGGGAAGTCACGGCGCAAAGGAGTGAGTGTTGCCGGAGCGGCATCCATATCCGTGCCCAAAGGCAAAATATGAAACAGCGCATCAAACAGGCCATTACAGACCTCTTGCAACAAATAGGTAGCACCAGCGTAACCCATGAAGGGCGTCCCCGTAGCACGGCGGATCGCAGCACCTGGAAAGCTGGCAGGAATGAATGTGGGCGCAGGACCAAAACCGGACTTCATCTCGGCGAGGTACATCTTCTCGTTGATACTCCCCATTACGATCAGTGGTCGCTTGGTATGGATGAGGTTGCGCACCTCGTCGTTATTGGTCTTTTTGCCGCGTGTCCGCGCAACGGCGAATGCGCATGGGAGTCCCAAATCATCTTCGAGGAATCCGCGAATGCCGCGCGCATAAGTCTCGTTCGCTACAATCCCGAAAGAAGCCGTTGCAAAGAAGTCTTGCGTGACCGAGCGCCACAAGTCCCAGACTGGCTTGATGGTCGAATGCTTCTCCTGCTCGATAAACGGTTCAGGGTCGAGTTCCAGCATCTCGCCTAACTTACGCAGGAATTTTGTTGTTGAATCAATTCCTACCGGCGCTTGCAAATAAGGCTTGCCCAGAACTTCGCAAAGGCCGCGGCCAAACTCGCGGTACATCGTGACATTGACGTCCGAATTCACAAGGTTACGCATCTCGCCAACGTGCGCGCCCAAAGGCATGACCATGTTGATTTCGGCGCCAATGCCTTCGATCAGACGGCGAATTTCGGCCAAATCGGAGGGCATGTTGAACGTGCCGTACATCGGTCCTAGGATATTGACGCGCGGAGCAGAGTCCTCCTCGCGCTTTACTTCCTTGGGCATACGGCCCTTGGTCATGCCAAACTCGGTAAAAATCCAGGTCATTGCACGGTCAGCAGCTTCCCATTGATCCTCGTCGATGGTTCGCGGCAAAAAGCGTTGGATGTTCGTGCCCGCAGGCGTCACACCGCCACCGATCATCTCGGCAATGGAACCCGTCACAACAACAGCTGGCAGCGCAGGATCCAATGTCCCCCAGGCGCGCTTCATCGCTTCTTCGGTACCGGATCCCATTTCGCCTTCGCCCAGACCTGTGACGACAATCGGCAACTCATGCGGAGGTAGTGCATCGGTGTAGTGAAGTACGGAAGTCACGGGTAGGTTCTCACAACCCACAGGACCGTCGATTACACATTGCAGGCCTTTGACGGCACAAAATGCATAGACCGCGCCCCAATATCCGCCTGCTCTATCGTGATCCTGAACCAGCATCAGATCATCTCCGCCGCTTTTGCGGCCTTGGCGGCCCGCTCCAGCTTCTTGGCGTTGAGCGCACGGAATTCGGGTTTCAGGTTCGGGGACTTTTCCCAAACGCCGGCCGTGTCACCATGTCCCACACCCTCGAAGAATGCTTTCATCTTGCCCATGCGCTCCTTGTTGCCCATGGCCGCGTTCACGACTTCCTGCAACGATCCCGCACCGGCGACACCCATCAGGGGGCGCGCAGAAATCAGGTTGGTGAAGTATAGGGACGGGATCCCCATCTCTTTGCCTTTTTGCACAACAGGCGTTGTGCCAATGGCCAGATCAGGCTGGATCGCTTCCATCGCACCGCAATCATCTTCCAATGACGCGCGGAATTTCACTTTCACGCCTTTAGCTTCCAGCCATGCCGCATCAGCCGCAGACCATTCAGACTTGGCACAAGCAGTCCCAACATAAGGAACATTCGCGCCACTCTCGATCAGCAGACGTGCGACCAACAGCTCGGAGCCTTCATAGCCCGACAGCGTGATCGTTCCGTTGATCGGGGTCGCAGCAAGTGCAGCTTTGATCGCAGGCAGGAACATATTTTGCGCCTCGCCAACTTTCTCAGCGGACAGGCCAAAGATATCGCCAATGCCCTTGAGCCAATCAGCAGTGCCATCAAGACCGATAGGCGCAGAGCCCAGAACCGGACGGCCCGCAGCCTGAAACTCACGCACGGCCGAGGTGTAGAACGGGTGGATCGCAGCAACAGCACCGCAATCAAGCGCACCATAAAGCTCGCGCCATTCGCGGCAGGGAACCACGGGACCAACCGCCAGACCCAAAGGGGCCAGCATCTGACCAATCATCATCGGATCAGCGGGAAACATCTCACCCAACAACGTCACGGTCGGGCGGTCGGATTTACCGCTCGCAGGCATCGGCACGGGGCCCGCCTTGATCTCTTCGCGGGCGTATTTCAGCATCGCACCGGCCAGCACGTCCTTGGCCTCAGCGTGGGTTGGAATACCAAATCCGGGCACATCAATGCCAATGATCCGTACGCCATTGATCTCGCGTGGCAACAGACGCAGCGGCACACCGGAGGCCGTGGGCACACAAAGATTCGTCACGATAATCGCGTCGTTCTTCTCAGGATCGGCCACATCATGCACAGCTTCGCGGATATCTTCGAACAGCTTACCCGTCACCAGAGATTCCGAATTGAACGGCACATACCCGACCGACCGGCGCGCTCCGTAAAAGTGGCTCACAAACGTCAGACCGTACACACAGCAGGCAGAGCCGGACAAGATTGTGGACACGCGCTTCATCCGCAGACCGACACGCAACGATCCGAACGCAGGGCACATGCTTTGCGGTTGGTCATGCGGACCTTTCGGATAGTCCGCCGCAAATTTATCGAGCATTTCCGAATTGCCGGCCAAACGGGCCGCCTTTTCCATCTCGTTACCAGAATGACAGCCCAGACCATCCTGTGTCAGAGGCACATCGCGACCTTCCAACTCGGTTCCGGTGTCAACATCGACAACGTCGGTGGCATCGTATCTTGTTTCACCACTCACGAGAAATACCTCCCGCTTGGCACATCACGGGGCGCCCTTTGTGGGGTACGAATGCAATTTATATTTGTTACATTGCTGTGGTTATCATTGTCCCCCGCACGTGTTTGTGCAGTTTGGCAGAACTGGCCGCTTGCGATATCACTTAGCAATTTCTCGATTTGCGCGGGCTCCGCTTGAGATAAGACCTTTTCGATCTGGCTGAAAATGCGCTCTTTATACGGTGTCATAGATCACCTCGAGGCTCTCTGCAGGCGCTGCATTTTTGCCGCGCATATCCATGTCGGTCGCAGGTTCCAGCACAAAATCCCCACCTGTCTGGGAAGCATCGAATAAGTCCAGCAAACCGTCCTGATCCAACGGCGTTGGCCGAACCGGCGGAGCTACTGCAACTTCGTCCCCAAGGGCAGCAAACAGTGGGCCCCACTGGCTCTCAAAGGTACCGACGATCTGGTAGTTCGCGGATTTCTTGCGCAGATCATCGTCCTGCGGGATCGATGCCAGCACAGGTATCTTGACCGCTTTGGCAAATGCGGCTGCCTCGCCCGATCCGTCATCCTTATTAATGACCAAGCCCGCTACGCCGACGTTGCCGCCCAGCTTGCGGAAGTACTCAACCGCCGAGCAAACATTGTTTGCCACATAAAGCGACTGTAAGTCATTGGATGCGACAAGGATAACTTTTTGCGCCATGTCGCGGGCGATAGGCAGACCAAAGCCGCCACAAACAACGTCGCCGAGGAAATCAAGCAGGACGTAGTCAAAGTCCCAATCGTGAAACCCCAGTTTCTCGAGCAACTCAAACCCGTGGATGATCCCACGCCCGCCACAGCCGCGACCAACTTCTGGCCCGCCAAGTTCCATCGCAAAAACACCGCCACGTTTGAAACAAACGTCGCCAATTTTCACTTCTTCACCGGCCAGCTTTTTGCGGGTCGAGGTCTCGATAATAGTCGGGCAAGCTTTGCCCCCGAACAACAGTGAGGTGGTGTCGGATTTCGGGTCGCACCCGATCAGCAAAACGCGCTTGCCCTGCTCGGCCATCATGTGGCTGAGATTCGCGAGTGTGAATGATTTACCAATCCCGCCTTTGCCATAGATCGCAATGATCTGCGTTTTGGAAGTCGGCTCGTCTTGTACGATATCGGCGAAGTCTTCGTTCGCCTCGTCGCGCAAACGCTGGTCAAAATCGGAAATGGTGCCGCCATCTTTGAGATTAGGGATATCAAGTGTCATGCGTGACCTTTCCAGTCGAGTATCATTTTCAGGCAGGAGGCATCGCTGAACGCTGTGTCATAAGCGTCCGCCGCAGCACCTGCCGGTGATGTATGTGTGATAAGTCCGCCAAGGCTCAGCGCGCCGGATTCGACCAACGCTCGCGTGGCGGTAAGATCGTCGCGCGTCCATTCAGCAGCGATGCGGAACCGCGCCTCTTTCATGAACGCAGGCGGGAAGGCAAAGCTGATTGGAGCAGGGTAGAACCCCGCCAGAACAATCTCGCCGCCGCGGGCAATACGCCCGAACAGCTGCCCCAAAATGCCGTCACTGCCAGAGGCATCATAGACGGACATGTAATCTTTGCGCGGATCATCGTCGGGATGAACGACATCATAACCAACAGCGCCGGCATGACGGGCGGGATTGGTTTCCCAGACGGTCGGCGCAGGTGCACCGGCCGCAACCGTCAGGCGCGCCAGAAGACGACCCAAAACACCATGTCCGACAATCAGGTCAGGCACTGCTTTGTGCGGACCAGCCATCGCATGGCGCGCAGTCGCCGCAAGGGCAAGCAATGCGCCCTCAGCCCCGAGACCTGCATCAATCTTTGTTGCGCGTTCGGCATTACTGACCAGCAGGCTTGAAGCACCACCAAACAATCCAAACGCCCCGTCGAAACAGTTGGCGCCCGGCACAAACACGCGGTCGCCTACTTTGAAATTTGTATTCGATCCAGCTTCGACAACTTCGCCAGCAGCCTCGTAACCGGGAACCAACGGATAACCCATGCCGGGGAACGGCGGCATAGCACCGCTCCAAAACAGCTTTTCGGTTCCGGTGGAGATGCCCGAATGGCTGACCTGCACCACAATATCATCCTGGTCGGGCGTGGTAACGTCCAACACATCAAGCCGGATCGCCTTTGGCTCGCTCAAGATGACAGCAGTGGTTTGCAATTCAGCCTCCCCGGTATCAATCGGCCCGGCACCCTCACATTGAGGGACTCACTTGGGTCGCTTGCTCTATCTGTAATACTAACTAGACACACAAGAGTGTCAACTAAATTAGACACTTTGTAATTTTAAAGATGTCTAAGGTTTGCGCGCCTCGATGCAGGACGTAACAAACGGACGCCGGGCAGCGGGCGCTTTAACATTCACGAAACCGGCAGCGTGGCACAAGGATCTGATCTCGCAGGCTGAGCGTGTGCGCCCTGTGCGCATCGCCAGCGTATAGAGTGCAAAATAGGCATCCCCAGCACGAGTGGGTTTTACCCCCCCCGTCATCGGCTCGGAGATGATAATCCGGCCGCCCGATGGCAGCGCAGCATAGCACTTCGCCAACAACGCCTTCACCGTATCATCGCTATGATCATACAAAACACGAATAAGGCTAATCGCATCCGCCCCCTGCGGGAGAGGATCCTCGCGGAACGAACCACCCGTGATTCGCGTTCGTTCTGTCACTCCCGCCGCGCTAAACCGCTGCGCGGCAGACGGGGCCACTTCGGGTAAATCGAAAAGCATCAGATCAAGATCAGAGTATACTTCTCCGACAGCCGTCAGAAATGCGCCCGATCCCCCACCGATGTCCATAAGTGCGCTAACACCTGACAGGTCTATCGCGGCGAGCGTATCATCGGCCACCAAAACCTGGCTTTGCGCCATCAAATCGGAGTAGGTCGCGGCCACTTCGGGATCCATGTTGCCACCAAAGACATAGGGCCAGAAATCCGCCAGCTCGGTCTGGACCTCACCCCGAAAAAACGCAACCGGATCGGACAGATCACGGTAAAGCACATCGTGATGGGCAATCATCTGACTCAGCCCCGGAACCCCTACAAGGGCGGCCCCTGTGCGGCTTAGGCCGAACCGCCCTGCCCTACGGGATCTGAGTACACCAAGCGCAACACCGGCACGCAGCAATATCTGCATCCGTTCCAACGGCATATCTGCGTGATGTGCCAGCACTGTAGCCTCCAGCGGACCGCGCATTAGCTTTTGAGGGATCTCCAGTTGTACCAGCGCCGAGAGAACCTGACTGTGACAAAACCCAGCCAGCAAATCGAACATCGCCTCGCCCTCACGGCGGACAATGCGGCGGGTCAGGGGGAATTTCGCGGCCCATTTCTGGAACCCGCGAGCAGCCATCAATCGGTTAAACCAGCCCCCTGCGCCGGGTTTATCAGCGCGCAATACAGGGTCGGTAAAAAAAGTCACTCGCCCGCAATCTTCGCGGCCTGATCAGCGCGCCATTTGATCGGAGTCAAAACCTCGGCTTGTGCGGTGACCATTGCGGCCAGCATCGCCTCACCGGGGCATTTCGGGATCGACGCAATTGCGCCCCCTAAAATATCGCGCATCCGCTGGATCGCACCATCGACTCCCAACTGCGTCACAGCATTGGGCCGTCCGTGCAAATCATCCTGCCCCACAGGCTTGCCCAGCGTATCCTCATCGTACAACGCGTCCCGCAGATCGTCAGCCACCTGAAAGGCCTCACCGATTCGCGCACCCAACTCTTCCCATTGCTCACCCTCTTGGCCGCCGGCTATCGCGCCCATCTGGGTGGCCGCCATAAACAATGCGCCCGTTTTGGCGGCGTGATAGGCACTCAGATCAATCTGAGTTTCGTTTTCCCAACCCTGACCTGCACAAATGCCATTTGGCATTCCGCTGCGCGCCGCCAACACACGCATACACGCAATTGCGCGCTCGGGTGCATCAACGGCAGCTTTCGCGAGCACCTCGAAGGCCATAATGATCAGGCTGTCACCCACCAGCACAGCCAGCGCTTCACCAAATACCTTGTGTACCGACGGCTTGCCCCGCCGCGTGTCTGCATCATCAAAACAAGGCAGATCGTCATGCACGAGAGAGGCGCAATGCACCAGCTCCAACGCTGTTGCCGCTGCATCCGCCAACCTAGGATGCTTGTCCCCGCAAGCCGCTGCGATGCTCATCAAAATTGTCGGCCTAATACGCGCGCCACCGGGCGTAACAGCATAATGCAATGCCTCCGCAAGCTTGGCGGGGCTGGGCGCTGTCTGCCCTTCCGCGATCGCCTTCATAATCGCGCTGTCTATTCTTTTGGCAAATGACATATTGCTCTTCTCCGGCCATCCGTGGAAAAATGTAAACTGTTGCTGACATCACAACTGTAAACTAAACTGGACACATTCGCGAGAAATGTCAATCACTGCCTTGGAGAGTAACATTCCAGAAAATACCCCCCATATCGCTGTTATCGGTGCGGGCATCGGTGGATTAGCGGCAGCTCTGCGCCTGATCCATACCGGCGCAAAAGTCACCGTGTTCGAGCGACACGCAAAACCGGGTGGCAAAATGCGCACCTTGCCTTCGGATGCAGGACCTGTCGATGCCGGCCCCACTGTCCTCACCCTTAAGCATGTGTTCGACGATTTATTCGCTGACGTCGGTGCCAGGCTGGAGGACCACGTGACCCTCACCGCCGAGCCGCTGTTGGCGCGGCATTTCTGGCGCGACGGCACCACCCTTGATCTAATGGCCGATCCTGTACACAGCCGGCAGAATGTTGCCGACATCTTTGGCACGCAGGCAGCGCGCGATTTTACACAGTTCGGAAAACGTGCAGCCGCCCTGTTTGATACATTCGACGCGCCAATGATGCAGTCTCCCACCCCCGATCTGAGCGCGATGACCCGCACCGTCCTGCGCAAACCCGCAATCATCCCTGCGATGGCACCGCATAATTCCCTTGCCAAAATGCTCCGCAATAATTTTTCCGAACCAAAGCTGGTACAATTGTTTTCTCGCTATGCCACCTATGTCGGCGGCCTGCCCGATGACTGCCCCGCAATCTTGTCGCTTATCTGGGAGGCAGAGCGGCGCGGTGTCTGGCATGTCGAGGGCGGGATGCACCGGCTTGCAGTGGCCATCGAAGCACTTGCGCGCAAAAAAGGTGCGCAGTTTCGATATAATGATCACGTGTCGTGGATCGAAACCGACGAGGGGCGCCCCTGCGCAGTTCACACCGAGAGCGGGCGCACCCCTGTCAATGCGGTTTTATTTAACGGCGACCCCCGCGCATTAAATATGGGGATGCTCGGCCCCGATCTGGAAACTGTCGTGCCGCCCCTCGCTATTGAACCCCGCAGCTTGTCTGCACAGGTACAAGCTTTTGCCGCAACGGTAGAAAATGCCTTTCCCCTTGCGGCTCATAACGTGTTTTTTGCGGACGATGGCGCCGAGGAGTATACGCCCCTCGCCCGCGACGCTCTGCAATCCGACCCTACCCTATATGTCTGCGCGCAGGATCGCTTTGGCAGCGCTACACCGGATGGCCCCGAGCGTTTCGAGATTATTCTCAACGCACCTCCCGTCCGCGATCATTCAACGATATCCTCACAGGAGAGCGACCAATGCCAAAACCTGATCTTCAACAGATTGGCAGCCTTCGGCCTCACGTTCAGCCCGCCCCCAATGGTCTCGACACTGACGGGACCACACAGCTTCGCCGCTCTGTTTCCGGGGTCGAACGGATCTCTTTACGGGCGATCCCCAGCGGGAATGATGGCAGCATTTGCACGCCCGACGGCAAGGACGAAAATGGCGGGCCTGTACCTCACGGGGGGCGGCGCGCATCCGGGCGCGGGGGTGCCGATGGCCACGCTCTCCGCCGCGCATGCGGCCGCAGCGATGAGCGCAGACCTATGTTTAACCTCGACGTCCCCGCAGGCGGCTACGCTTGGTGGTACGTCGACGGCGTAAGCGACTGCGGGACAATGGCCGTGTCGGTAATCGGCTTCATCGGCTCGGTATTCTCGCCTTGGTATCACTGGTCCGGGCGCGGGAATCCAGCCGATCATTGCTGCATCAACGTGGCAACCTATGGTGCGGGTGGACGGTTCACCATGACAGACCGCGGTGAAACCGCATTGCAGGCCAGCCCCGATACACTGCGCGTCGGACCCTCCTCAATGCATTGGAACGGGACCGATCTGGTCATCGACATCAATGAGGTATCATCGCTGCCTCTGGTCAGCCGTGTACGCGGCCGCATCACGATTTCACCCGAAGCCATCACTACAGTCGAGCTACCTCTGACCCCTGACGGCGCACACGTCTGGCGGCCCTTCGCGCCAACGTCTCGGATCAAGGTGGATCTGGAAGCGAAAAATTGGCAGTGGACCGGGCATGGCTATTTCGATGCGAATTTTGGCACGCGGCCGCTTGAACAGGATTTCAGATATTGGACGTGGGGCCGTTATCCAACACGGGACGGAGCCACCTGTTTCTATGATGCCGACCGCCGCGATGGTTCAGCCCTTGATGCTGCCATCGCCTTTAACCGGAATGGAGAGGCAAAGCTGATTGACGGTCCACCGCGCACACCGTTCAAACGCACCCTCTGGGCGCTGCGCCGCGAAACGCGTGCAGATGCGGGGACCAAACCACACCAAATCAAGGCGATGCTGGACGCGCCTTTTTATTCCCGTTCGGTCGTAGAAACGGTCGTGAATGGCGAAAAAGTTCAGGGCGTCCACGAAGCGTTGGATCTGGACCGCTACAAACAGCCACTACTCAAGCCGATGTTGGCGGTGCGGGTGCCACGGCGCAAAGTCTGGAATTTTTAAGCAGCCGCGCGCGCGGTTCTTCCACAATTCAGCTCAGCAGGAGAAATGGTAAACGCTGAAAGCCCTGCTTCAGTCCGTGCTCAGAGGCGATACATCAGGGTTGAGGCGCCACATCTCGACGTTGAGCGCGGCGGCAACGGTAACCCAGATCAGATAGGGCACAAAAGCAAGGCCCGCCCAAAAATCCAATGCGAACGCAGTATAGGTGCAGCCCGCTACACTGATCCAGAGCGGACCCATGGCCAGCAACGCACCCTTTATCCGGCGCAATCCAAAAAACAAGGGTGTCCATAGGGTGGAAAGTGCGGCCTGCGCGGCCCAGAAAGCCATCGCGTAGGCATTGCCCTCGATCACAGCGAGGCGCGCACCGGCAAAGGAGATCAACAGATAAATACTGGTCCAAGCCACAGGAAACACCCAATCTGGCGGTGTAAACCAAGGTTTTTCGAGGGATTTATACCACGCACCCGGCTTAAATACCGCGCCGGTGGCACCGGCAGCACAGCAGGCCAGAAGGAAGATTGCAAAGAGAGATATATCCATCTGCTCTAGATAGCGGTTGTTTACTCCGCCGCCACCCCTTGAGTGCGACCATTTGCAAGCTCGCGCGCGCGCAGCACTGCCATGACTTCCATCAATCCTTCCATCCGAGTGGGCATGACAGGGTTTCGACTGGCTGTTGCATCAACCAAAAAAGCAACCTCTGGCAATGGCTTGGCGAAAATTACCGGAGAGCGCGGAAGGGCGATGGAGGCAGCAGCCCGCAAGCCCGCCTTACCAATCAATTTTATTTTTTGCGCTTTGGTGGTGCGCGCGCGGAAACTGATCGAATCATGGTTGTTGCGGCGCAGGGCACCACCAATACCCTCGTAAATGTACCGCGCTGCAAAAATTCCGGTGCGCGCACTTACCGGAAGCGCGCCAATGCCCGCCTCCGAGCGGATATAAAGCCTGCGCGCTTCGGACAGCAGACGGCGAACCATGCGGCGAATTTCGGGCGATGCCTCCGGCGCGGCAAAGAAAGCATCAAGGGCAATTCCTTCCTCCTCCAACCAGTCAAGCGGGAGATAGATGCGGCCAGCGCGGGCATCCTCACCCACATCGCGGGCAATATTTGTAAGTTGCATCGCCACACCCAGATCACAAGCGCGTGCCAAGGCATGCGGTTCACGCACGCGCATCAGCACGCACATCATCGCCCCCACAGCCGAGGCGACGCGGGAGGAATACATCCGCACGTCAGAGAGTGTATGATACCGCCGTTCAACCGCGTCCCACGCCAACCCTTCTAACAAGGCTTCGGGCAGAGCGCGGGGCATGTCGAATTCCGCAATAATCGCTGCAAAGGCGCGGTCCTCGGGGGCGTTTTTCGGCGTCCCCGCATAGGCAAGGTCAAGACGCTCTTGCAATTCGATCACAGCGCGGCCCTTCTCGAAACCCTCATCAACCTCGTCGTCGGCGAGGCGGCAAAAAGCATAGAGCGCAAGCGCGGGATCACGAACGGAGGCAGGCAGCAATTTGGAGGCTGCATGAAACGACAGTGATCCTGTGCGGATCACATCGCGGCAGTGCTCAAGGTCTGCGGGAGCAATCATTCGGCTGCCAGTCTTTGCTTCTGCGTAATTACGGGCATATCAGGGACCAGCTTTGCGAGGACCTCGGCACTGGAGACAACACCGGGTAACCCGGCACCCGGGTGCGTGCCTGCACCGACAAGGAACAGGCCTTCAGCCTCTTCGCTGACGTTATGGGGGCGGAACCAAGCGCTTTGCAGGATGCGCGGCTCAAGGGAGAAACCGGCACCGTGAGGCGACAGATAACGGTCGCGAAAGTCCTCTGGGGTGAACACCAGTTCGGTCGTGATTTTTTCACGGAAGCCCGGCATCTGTTTTTCCAATTCGGCCGCAACCTTTTCGCGATAGACCGGCTCCTCTGTTTTCCAGTTCACAGCATTTTTCCAGCCAAGATGCGGCACCGGCGACAAAACATAAAAAGTATCATCCCCCTGTGGCGCGGCAGTTGGATCGGTGACAGAGGGGCGGTGGATATACAGGCTCATGTCATCGGACAATTTACCCTTCATGAAGATATCGTTCAGCAGCCCTTTGAAGCGCGGACCGTTGACGATCGTATGATGGCCCAGATCCGGCCAATCCTGTGCCGTCCCTTTGGTCCCGAAATACCAGACATAAAGACCCATGGACCACCGCTTGCGCCGTAGTTTGGGCGCTGTCCAGCGACGCTTTTTATGATTCCGCAGCAGGTGGGCATAGGTGTGGCCCGCATCCGCATTACTCACAATCAAGGGCGCCTCTAGCCTATCCCCGTTTGTAAGAGTTACCGCACGAGCCTTGCCGTTCTGGACAATAATCTCATCCGCCTCGGCACCGTGAAGAATCACGCCCCCCTGTGCGCGAATCACATCGGCCATGGCATCGGCAATCGCCTGCACTCCGCCCATAGCATAATGCACCCCGTATGTTTTTTCCAAATGCCCGACCAGCGCATAGATAGATGTCACATGCATAGGATCACCGCCAATAAACAGCGGGTGGAAGGACAGCGCCATGCGCAGTCTTTCGTCTTTAACCCGCGCCGCCGCATGGGCATAAATCGAGCGGTCGGCACGCAGAATGGCAAACTTCGGCAGCACCTTTATTGTCTCCCAAATGCGGTGCATCGGTTTTGCAACCATTCCCTCGAACCCGACAACATAGCGGGCATGACTGTCCTTGAGGAACCGCTTGTACCCCTTAAGATCATGCGGCGAAATTTTTGACACTTCAGCAAACATCCGGTCGTCATCACCGCAAGCCGCAAACTTTGTGCCATCAGGCCAGCGAACTTCATAGAACGGATCAAGAGGGCGCAAATCAACGTCAGCTCTGAAATCACGGCCGCAATCAGCCCAGAGTGATTCGAATATCTGCGGCACGGTTACAATTGTCGGTCCCAAATCAAACCGGTGGCCGTCCTGCGTAATCGACGAGCCGCGCCCGCCCGAGCGGTCCAACCGGTCGAGCACCGTGACGGCATAGCCCTTTGCCCCAAGGCGCATTGCCGCAGCAAGGCCGCCAAGGCCCGCCCCGATTACAAGAGCGCGCTTGTCAGAAGTGGCATGTTTGTCTGTCATGGGGGGCTTTTTATACTGTCTCTTGGGATTTGCGGCTTCACGGAACACTCTTCCATGTTTACACCAAATGTGTAAACTAAAATAGACACATTGGAGATTTTTACATTTGCAACAGGTGGTGAGCCTCAGCTTTTATCGCTTCGGGAGTTTGGGCAGCCGCGTGTGGGCCTTTGCCATGATGGGCCTTGCCCGACGAGCGATGGCACGCACTTCGGGTATCGGCTTTTGGAAGCTATGCGGCTCGGGCACGGGTGAGGGTTTCACACCGAGGCCCAACTTTGGTGTCTATGCGATTCTTGCGACCTGGCCTGATGAGGCGACGGCACTGCGAGAAACCGCGAGGGGTATATTTGCCCGCTATGCTGTGAAATCGCTCGAGGACTGGACAGTATTTATGTCACCAACATCGACACGCGGTGAATGGGCGGGGGTGCAACCCTTCATTGCCCAAAACACGAGCAGTACCGGACCCATTGCCGCACTCACGCGGGCCAAGGTGAAAACCGGCTTGCTACGCAGTTTTTGGGGGCGCGTACCGAACATCTCTGCAGTGATTGGCGCTGACCCATCCGTCCTGTTCAAACTCGGGATCGGGGAAAAGCCGTGGCTGCAACAGGTCACATTTTCGATCTGGCCCGATGCTACCGCAATGAATAATTTCGCCCGCACCGGCCCGCACGCCGAAGCGATAAAAGCTGTTCGCGCCGATGACTGGTTTTCCGAAGAGCTCTACGCCCGATTTGCCCTTGTGTCCGACCGTGGCACATGGGGCGGTGCCTCTCCCCTCATGACGATTAGTGACCCGAAAGAACCAATATGAAACAACCCTTCCCTTTTTCCGCCATCGTGGGTCAGGAAGACATGAAACGCGCCATGATCCTGACTGCGATTGACCCCACTATCGGAGGGGTGCTGGTGTTCGGTGATCGTGGCACGGGAAAATCAACCGCCGTGCGCGCCCTTGCTGCCTTGCTCCCTCCCATAACCGCGGTGCAGGGCTGTCCGGTGAACGCTGCGCGGTTGTCGGAATGCCCCGATTGGGCTGGATTAGAGACTGAAACTTTGCATGAGATCCCGACGCCTGTTGTTGACCTGCCCCTTGGCGCATCAGAAGACCGCGTGACCGGCGCCCTGGACATCGAAAAGGCTCTAACAAACGGGGAAAAGGCATTTCAGCCCGGCCTTTTGGCAAAAGCCAATCGCGGATATCTTTATATCGACGAGGTGAACCTTCTAGAAGATCACATCGTAGATCTCCTTCTTGATGTGGCCCAATCGGGCCAGAACGTAGTCGAGCGCGAAGGGCTATCTATCCGCCATGCTGCCCGCTTTGTTCTTGTGGGGTCCGGCAACCCCGAAGAAGGAGAGTTGCGGCCCCAACTGCTAGACCGCTTCGGACTTTCAGTCGACGTTGCCTCCCCCACAGATATCGAACAGCGGATCGAGGTCATCAAACGCCGTGATGCCTATGACAATGATCATGCGGCCTTTATGGTGCGCTGGCAGGCGGAGGACGGGATGCTGCGCAGTCAGATAACTGCCGCCCGTGTCGCACTCAAGAAACTGACCACGCCCGAGCAAAGTCTGCGCGATGTGGCTGAACTTTGCATCGCCCTCGGCTCCGACGGGTTGCGCGGGGAATTAACCCTCCTCAAGGCCGCCCGCGCCTATGCTGCGTTTCGTGATGATACGGCCCTGACACGGGTGCATATTCGCGATGTTGCCGCACTGGCATTGCGCCACCGCATGCGACGCGATCCGTTGGATGACGCGGGATCAGGTACCCGTGTTGCACGTATCGTCGAAGAAACATTAGGCGCCTGATGACGCCCCTTACGCGCGCCCATACCGCACTTGCCCTGCTGGCGATTGATCCGTCTCTTGGCGGTCTCGTCCTGCGGGCGCGTAGCGGGGCGGTGCGCGATGCGGTAACGAACATATTGCCTGACCATACCCGCCTGCACCCAGCCCTGAGTGCGGATGCGCTGGATGGCGGAATTGATGTGTCAGCGACACTGAATTCAGGAACTTTGACCCTAACAAAGGGCCTTTTGGTACGTCAGGGCGTTTTTGTATTGGCTATGGCCGAGCGGACAGAACCTTATATCGCCGCGCGTCTTGCTGCGACACTTGATGCACAAAATGGGCAGTACCTGATTGCGCTGGATGAGGGGATTGACGAAGAACAGCTACCCCCTGCCCTCTCGGATCGCCTCGCCTTTCATGTAGATCTGGGACATTGCGCAATTAGTGAAATCATCGGGACGCCTGTCTGGCCTCATGCCCGGAGACAGGTTGCGGTTAAAACGCCCCCCGACACCGTTGAGACGCTTGTCCTATTGGCCGTCCGCCTGGGTATCACAAGCCTCCGCGCTGTTGGGTTTGCCCTACGCACCACAAAGGCGCATGCGTCTCTACATGGTCGAACAGAGACTGAAGAAGAAGATATCGCCGCCGCAGTAGCCTTGGTCTTTGCCCATCGTGCCACGCAACTCCCTGCAGAGGACGACCCTCAGGAAATACCTGATGATACCCCACCAAACGATGACCCCAATACCCAGCCAGAGCCGCAAACCAGCCTGCCGCAAGATATACTTCTAGACGCTGTGCTTGCGTCCCTTCCACCTGATCTGCTCGCAAAGCTGAACACTGGTGGCACTACCCGAGGTGCCACAGGAAGCGGTGCGGGGAAAAAGAAAATAGGCAACCGCCGTGGTCGGCCCCTGCCCGCGCGCGACGGTGGGGCGGCACAGGGCCGTGTTGATTTGATCGCGACCCTGCGTGCTGCTATTCCATGGCAAACCTTGCGCAGGCAGAACACTCCTGACCGCGCCGGCCCGATCATCCGCCCCAGCGATTTGCGGCGCAAACGGTATGTTGAGCACTCTGATCGGCTCCTCATTTTTTCGGTTGATGCCTCTGGATCGGCTGCGATGGCCCGTCTTGGTGAAGCAAAGGGCGCAATAGAGCTTTTACTTGCCGAAGCTTATGCACGCCGCGACCACGTTGCGCTGATCGCGTTTCGCGGAGCCGGCGCGGATGTACTGCTTGATCCCACACGCTCGCTCGTACAAACAAAACGCAAGCTTGCTGCGCTTCCCGGCGGTGGTGCGACGCCGCTGGCTGCCGGTCTGATGGCCGCACAAAACATGGCAATGCAGGCGCGGCGCAAGGGCCTTAGCCCGACCGTCATCACCCTGACAGACGGGCGCGCCAACATGGCGCTTGATGGCACCCCAAATCGCGCGCAAGCAACCAGTGATGCCCGTACCGCTGCCCAGGCGCTACGGGCTGCGGGTGTCGATTGTATTGTCATCGACACTGGACGCAGGCCCGAGCAAAGCCTCGCCGCACTTGCGGGAATTCTGGGTGGGCCTTACATCGCCCTGCCCCGCGCTGACGCGCGTAGTCTGTCCGATGCGGTGACCCGCCAACTGGAGGATTAGCAATGGATTGGGAGCGTCACAAAAAAGACTGGCCGCATGCCGGTACATCCCGTTTCATACTTTCTAAGCCACATAAATGGCACGTTCAGGAAGTCGGCGCAGGCCCCATGCTGTTGTTGCTGCATGGCGCAGGCGGCGCCACCCAAAGCTTTCGCCACTTGATCCCCTTGCTTAGCAAAGCCTACCGTGTGGTCGCGGTGGATCTCCCAGGTCAAGGATTCACCCGACTGGGCGCTCAAGCGCGCTGTGGCCTCGAGTATATGGCCGAAGATATCGCAAAGCTATGCATGTCCCAAGGCTGGCAACCACAAGCCATTATAGGTCACTCTGCGGGCGCAGCAGTTGCCTTTGACCTCGCGCCACGCCTGCCCGCCCCTACCCCACGGATCATTGGTATCAACGCTGCGCTCTCGCACTTCAAAGGTGTGGCAGGCCTGATGTTTCCTCTCATGGCAAAGGCTCTAGCGGTTATGCCCGGAGTAGCGGCCATCTTCACTGCTTCCAACAGCAACCCACGATCTATCCAGCGCTTGATTGACGGCACAGGTTCGACGCTGCCACCCGAAGATCTTCGATATTACGGCGCCTTGGTGAGTGACCGCGACCATGTGAATGCGACACTACAGATGATGGCACAATGGGATCTTCGGCCGTTGCTGAAGCGTTTACCTCAGAGCGGGCTAAAGGGGCTTCTGATAGCCGGCGCAGCCGATCGTGCTGTACCTGCAGAAACATCAAGAAACCTATCGGAGAAAATTGCAGGTCTCGAATATGCTGAGCTTCTTGGTCTTGGCCATCTTGCCCATGAAGAAGCGCCTGAGGAGGTCGCGGCATTGATTTTGGGGTATCTTGCAAAAAATGCGCCCGACTAAGGCGCATTTTCCATACTTTTCAATATTTTAGACGATTATTGCCCTCGGGCAATTCTCATTTGGAAAATCTGGCCTTTAGAAAGGCATCAAGTGCGCCGCGCAGACTTGCCTCCGACATACTGTCCTCGAATTCGATCAGAAATTTACGGCCCTTTTTGCGGGTAACGATCCCCTTCTCACCGGCAGAACGACGAAATGTCACCTCATCAGTTTTGCGGGCTGGTTTTGCCTTTGGTTCCTCGGCGGCACGACGCAACTGCTTGACCACATCCATGGGGTCCACAAACGGGCCACGCCCATTTCGCGCTGACTGCTGCTGCGCCTCAATACGGGCCGCTTGAGCCAATACCGGATCCGCTGTCGCGGGCCGCGCAAGAAGTGGCTTGAGATCGCGGGCATGCCGCTCCTTCAGATCGCGGATTGACGGGAAGGCGCCGACAATTTGCGCGGGCAATGATGCCAACGCGAGATAGCGCGAAAGCCACGGCTGACTCACCTCCAGTCGTTCCGCCATCGCCTTTTGCTTGCCGCCGTAATACCTCGCGATCGCATCGGCGTAATCTATTGCGCGCTCATAATCGCTGATGTCCTCACGCTCACGGTTTTCAATGTCGGCAAGGCGAAACGCCTCTTCGTCGGACATCTCACGCGGCTCTACGAGGTATTTGAACTGGGTGTAGTTATTTGCACGCAGCCAGCTGACGGCAAAATGGCGTCGCGCACCACAAATTACTTCGTACTTGAAATTAGGATCATCAATCGGTCGCACCACGGCGGCAAATTCCTGACGTCCCTGCGCACGAATGCCGTCGATAAGATCGCGGCAGTTCTCTTCGTTCAGCAGCGCGTAGTCGCGATTGTGACGCTCCCACATGCGGCACTCGGACGGATCCACCCAGCGCAGGGTTTTCTCCTCCAGCTCACCTGACATCCGGTCATTGATGGTGGTGGAACGTTTGAGAAAACGTGCAGACTCACGTCCGCTTGTGGGACGTGCCGGGCCGTCCAGATCGCTCAACACATCGTCAAAGATCGCATCATGTTTCTTGCTCATAGCAGCCCCTCCTTGCGCAGGCTTTTGTGATGGCTAGGCCATGTTTTGCGGATGAGCAGCTCAATCTCGCTGTTTACCGCATCCAAATACGCACGACAGCGTTTGTGTGTCTCGGTCCGTGTCGAAGGGCCCGTCAGCTCATAAACCGTCGCCAGATTGGCGGCAGCATTGTCGATTTCTGCGCTATCTTTCAGCACAGCATTCAGCATGTCATGCGGGAATACTGCATCCATCATCCGTTTGATTGCGGTATGTGCCGACTTGCTGTCATTCATCTTTGTTGCAAGAATTTTAATAAAAGCATAATCACGCGCACCGCCTGCACGTGCCAGCTCGTTCAGTGTTGCGCCCATCATTTTGAGAAAGTGCGCCGTTGAGCCAAAATCGATATTATTCGGAGGCGCGGGGATCACAATAGCATTGGCCGCGCGCAACACTGATAGGGAAAGCATCCCGAGGGCAGGGGGCGGATCAAGGAGTATAACATCAAATTCATCTTTGATGCTTTCGATTCCCTCCCGCAACTTATCAAGAACAAACGACGAATCCCGGGCCATGCGGGCCGCAAACTCATATTCGGCATCGTAAAGGCCAAGATTGGCGGGGATCAATGCAATACCCGGCCAGTACGTACCCCGCAACGCGTAATGAAGGGTCTTTGGTCCACCATGCCGAAAGAAGGGATAAAGTGTCTCCTCCTCCTCATCTACGTCGATATCGGGGTTGAGACCGAAGACGCTGGTCGTACTGGCCTGACTGTCGCAATCGATTACGCAGACACGATACCCTTTGAGAGCCAGATACTGTGCGAGATGGCACACCATAGTAGATTTACCGACACCGCCTTTGAAGTTCTGAATGGCCAGAACCATCGCCGGATCACTGGTTGCGCGGTGGGGCAGGGTGCCAAATACGCGCCGCATCTCATTGACCTGAGCCAGACTGTATCCGGTACGGCGCCCTGTTTCATCGTCCTTCTGCGGTTCGGGCAAGCGTCCATCGCCTTCCGCATCGCGAATTAGTTTGTCACTGCGCCCGACCATTTCTGCGGCTTTGCGTACATTAAATCGAAGATCTAGTGTTTTACTTGTTCCGGGTGCGAACAGTCTGTCACGTAGACGGCTGATAACAGTGGACGCGCGGGTTGAAAGTTGATCAAGCTCCGCAAGTGTAACGGGGGGAAGTACAGGCTGCTCCATGAGATCCTCATGTTATGATTATCTCCGAATCATGAACTGCGCAGCACTAATGCTCAAGTATGAATATATCCGGCTAGACCATAAATAGTGGGAAATCGAAGCTAAATTTCAGATTTACGGGAATTTGTACTTTTGAGGTGAGATAATCACCCAGATAAAGCGCTGATAGTGCCCTAACCACCCCAAATGTAAGATTAGTGTTTTTATGGGTCTGTCAGACATATTGGTTAGTAAAAATCATATATGAAAAACCCTTTTATGTTCTTCCTTCGGAATCTTCTATGTTCTTACACGCGAGCGCTTTGTTTTTAAGGTGATTTAAGGGTCTACACTTACGTTTCGGGACTGTTTGGCCTACATAAGGGGATGTCTATTCCTACATATAGGGGCGGCTATGCTTACGCTTCGGGAGGGCCCCTATTCTTACTTTCGGGGTGCTTGGCTACAGGTGGTAGGCAGAGGGTAAAAAGACAGTAGAATACAGAGGGATGCGAATCGGCGTGCGTTATTATCCATTTTCTATCCTTACTTTTAGGGTGGTTACTGCGTGATTGCCCATGGGCAATTTCTTTGATACCTTACGCGTAGGCAGATACAAAAGTAAGAATAAACGTGTAAGCGAGCAGATGGCACCCAAACCTTACCGCACGATAACGGCGCGCCCGAATGCAGAAAGCCTGGTCAAGCCGGGCGAGTTGGTGGACCTTGTCGAGGTCACGCCACTGACCCTTGCTGATCGTAGGATCTATAACCAGCTTCTTGAGAATGCGTGGGATGCAATCGACAAGCCGGTCACCCACGTCATTGCAAAGGCCGATCTCCGCGGATCGCATAATTCCAATGACCGCGTTGGAGAATCGATCGAGCGGCTAATGGCCTCCATCGTGAAGGTGAAGGTCAAACGGGACGGCGAGGATGCGATCGAGCGGGTGCAACTGTTGGGCGGTAACATCGAGACGACGCGGCGGGACGGTCTGTTCGAATACGAAATCCCTACACGACTGCGGCGAATCATTAAGGACAGTACTGTATTCGCACGCCTTCAACGCGAGGTGATGTTTGCGTTGAGCTCCAAGTACGCACTGACGCTTTATGAGATGATTCAAAAACGTGGCAATCTACGATGGAAATCGTCCGAGAAATTTAGCGTCGATGATCTGCGCGGTATTCTTGGCGTCCCCAAGGGAAAGCTGACCTCATGGTCCAACCTCAAGTTGCGGGCGATCGATCCTGCGGTGGTCGAGGTCTGTGCGCTGAGCGATTACATCGTTGAGGTGGAGCCGATCAAGACGGGCAGGCGGGTCACTCACGTCGAGCTGAAATGGTGGCGCAAGGATGCCAAGTCAGAGGCGGAAGCAGAGCGGGAGTTGAGCTTTTCCAAGGTTGGCCGCAAGGAGCGGGCCCAAGAACGTGCTCAAACCGCCAACGAACCTCCCCCCCGCGCTTATGCAGCACGCCCGCGCCCAGTCTGGCTCGAGGCCCGTGGCGAAGCGCTGCGCGCCGATACATACGAGACGGCGCGCCTGCGCTATCCGGGTTTTGATATCTATCACGTTGAAGGGGAATGGCGTGACTGGGCGAAGGGAAAAGAGGTGCCACGCGATGCCGACCGTGCTTTCCTCGCGTTTTTCAAAACCTTTGCAGAGGCCAACCCGATTTAAAAAGGGGGGGGGAAACACCCCCCCCCCAATATATTGGCTTCTGAACTGGTAATTTAGCCGTTGCGCACGGTATCGATCATCAGTTGAACATTCTCGGGATCTGCATCTGGAGTGATGCCGTGACCGAGGTTGAAAATATGTGGTCCTTTGGCAAAAGCCTGAACCGTGCGCCGTGTTTCCGACACCAGCGCGTCACCACCAGATACCATATGCGATGATTTCAGGTTGCCTTGCACGCAGCCGCCAGGTTGTAGATGCTGGGCGGCCCATTCTGCGGTCACGCCATCGTCAACGGCGATGCAATCGGCCCCTGTCGCGGCATGGGCGCCTTTGTACTTTTCGCCTGCGCCGCGGGGGAAGGCGATGATTGGCACATGAGGATGCTTATCCTTGAGGGCCGAAGTGATTCGCGCCATTGGCTTGATCGAATAGTCCATGAAATCATCGCCCTGAAGCGAACCTGCCCAGCTGTCGAAAATTTTGACGACCTCTGCACCGGCCTCGATCTGCTTTGACATGTAGTGGATCGTCGCATCCGTTATCCGGTCCATCAGAGCGTCAAAGACAGCGCGGTTTTCTGCCTTGAGTTTGTGGGCAGGCGCCTGATCCGGCGTGCCCTGACCAGCGATCATATAGGTTGCAACCGTCCAAGGTGCACCCGCGAAGCCGATGAGGGTTGTTTCGGCGGGCAGTTCC
>NZ_RAQK01000004.1 GCF_003610455.1 Sulfitobacter guttiformis
GGCGACATCATCCAGACAAAGCTGCGGGTAAACTCCTCCGAGGGGGTCCGTCTGGTGCGCGGCTCGCATATCGTCACGCCCAAACTTTATGATCATGACAAATGCTATTTCTTTCAGGGAAGTGACGGGCGCATTATATTCGCCATCCCCTACGAGACGGATTTCACCCTGATCGGCACCACCGATGCAGACCACGACGACCCCTCCCTTGCGCCCGTCTGCACGGACGCCGAGCGTGACTACCTCGTTAATTTTGCCAACCAGTATTTCGAGAATGACATAAGTGCCGATGATGTAGTCTGGACCTATTCAGGTGTGCGCCCGCTCTATGATGACGGGGCAAGCTCGGCCAGTGCGGCAACTCGCGATTACGTTCTCAAGGTCGATGACGCAGGTCCGCCGCTGCTCAACATATTTGGCGGGAAAATCACCACCTACCGTGTGCTGGCCGAAGATGCGATGGACATGATGGCCCCCTATTTGCCAGCGCTAAAGCCGAAATGGACCGCAGGAGCGGCCCTGCCAGGTGGTGATTTCGAGGTGTCAGAGGTGGACAGTCTTATCGCTGGCCTGCTGCGCGATTACCCCTTTCTTACGCCCGTCTGGGCAAAACGTCTGGTCCGTGCCTACGGCACCGATGCGCGAGGAATGCTGGGCACCGCCAAAGCGGCCTCCGACCTTGGCACGGATTTTGGCGCAACCCTGACGCAGACCGAAGTACGATACCTTATCACCCACGAATACGCGACCTGTGCCGCTGATATCGTCTGGCGCCGCTCGAAGCTGGGTCTGCGCATGACGCCTGCACAAATTACCGCCCTCGATGTCTACATGACGGAGCCCGCATGACCGCCAGCCATATCCTCGCAATCGATCAGGGGACGACGTCCTCGCGTGCTATTGTTTTTGATGCAGCAATGTCGATTGTGGCCAGCGCTCAACAGGAATTTCCACAACATTTCCCCCGGTCAGGCTGGGTTGAGCATGATCCCCGGGACCTGTGGCAAACCACGCTGCAAACCTGCCGCGGAGCACTTGAGAAGGCTTCGCTCACTGCTGCTGATATTGCGGCCATCGGGATCACCAATCAGCGTGAAACGACCGTGGTTTGGGATGTAGAAACGGGCGCGACACTGGGCAATGCGATTGTATGGCAGGACCGGCGCACCGCTGACACCTGCGCAGCCCTGCGCGATGCAGGCCACAGCGATATGGTGCGGGCGCAAACCGGCCTGTTGCTTGACCCGTATTTTTCCGGAACCAAACTGAAATGGATCCTCGACCATCATGATAGCGCCCGCGAGCGTGCCCGCGCGGGCAAGCTCAAATTCGGGACAGTTGACAGCTGGCTGATCTGGAACCTGACGGGCGGCGCGGCGCATGTGACTGATGCCACCAATGCGGCCCGCACGATGCTATATAATATTCATACAGGCGCATGGAGCGACGAGATTTGCGCACTCCTCGATATTCCGCAGGTGATGCTGCCGCAAGTGAAGGACTGCGCAGCTGATTTCGGCATGGCAGATCCTGCGCATTTCGGGGCCGCTTTGCCAATCCTTGGTGTTGCAGGGGACCAGCAGGCTGCCACCGTCGGACAGGCCTGCTTCATGCCGGGGATGATGAAGTCAACTTATGGCACAGGGTGTTTTGCGCTTTTGAACACCGGCACTACTGCCGTGACATCGCAAAACCGGTTGCTGACCACCATCGCCTACCAGCTGGACGGGGTACCCACCTACGCGCTTGAAGGATCGATATTTGTGGCAGGCGCAGTGGTTCAATGGCTTCGCGACGGCCTTGGTATTATCGCGGATGCGGCTGAGGCCAGCAAGCTGGCGCAGACTGCGGATACTGCACAGAACGTTATATTAGTCCCTGCTTTTGTGGGGCTTGGCGCGCCATACTGGAACGCGGATTGTCGCGGCGCCGCATATGGTTTGACCCGCGCAACCGGCCCCGCCGAAATGGCCCGCGCCGCCCTCGAGAGTGTCGGGTTCCAGACCCGCGACCTGCTAGAAGCAATGCAGGCGGACTGGCACGGCAGTGGTGCGGTCCCTACCCTGCGTGTGGACGGCGGCATGGCCGCAAGTGATTGGACCATGCAGTTTTTGGCCGACATCATTGATGCGCCGGTTGACCGACCCCGCATGACAGAAACAACCGCTCTTGGTGCCGCATGGCTTGCTGGTCAGCGCGCCGGAATTTATCCTGATATGCAGGGCTTTGCCGAAAACTGGGCACTGGAGCGCACGTTCACCCCTGAGATGGGGGCGGATACCCGCAAAAACCGCTATGCTGCATGGGGACGTGCTATTGCTGCAACGCTTGCTGTCTGATCTCCCATGGTCAAGCGGCGCAAACCTTGCGATGATGAACGCCGCACCCTCTTTTTCAGGTTCTCCAATGTCCACACCTGCTCCCCTGCCCGATCACGAAGTTACCTACCGCAAAGCGCGCGATCTGATCCTCTTCGGAGAGCTTGCCCCCGGTGAGGCCGTCACGATTAACGGTATCGTTGAGCGCCTTGGCACCGGCATAACCCCCGCGCGCGAGGCTATCCGCCGCCTTACGGCAGAGGGGGCATTGCGTGCCAGCGATAACCGCCGCCTGATGGTACCGAAACTAACACTCGAACAGTTACAAGAACTCACCTATGCCCGCACGGGAATCGAGCCGCAGATTGCGCGCCTTGCCGCCGTTGGGATGGAGACCGCGGATATTGACGCGCTGGAGGCGATCGATGCGCAGGTGAATGCCGCCCTTAAGGCCGGCGATATTCAGGCCTATTTGCGACAAAACCACGTGTTCCACTGGACGCTCTATGCCCATTCCGAAGCAGAAATTTTGATGGCTACAGCTGCTTCGCATTGGCTGCGGGTCGGGCCGTCATTGCGGGTGATCGTAAAGCGGGACCAGTCAACGCCGATGGCAGACATGCACGAAGTGATCATCGAAGCACTGCGCGATCAGGACTATGAAGCTGTCGGAGAGGCCCTGCACAACGATATTCTGCAAGGGCACTCCAACATCGCGCAAGGTCTCGAAGACGCGGATTAGGGTCTAGTCGCGGTAATACTCTTCGATGACTGCAACTTCGTCGCGGGATCCGAGGATAACCGGCACCCTCTGGTGGTGGCCTGTGGGGTCCACTTCCATAATCCGCCCCCGCCCCGTCGACGATGCACCTCCCGCCTGCTCAACCAGCATTCCCATAGGGTTCGCCTCGTACATCAGGCGCAATTTGCCACCCTGTGCCGCATTACCGCTGTCTTTGGGGTATAGGAACACACCACCACGGATGAGGATCCGGTGTACATCGGCCACCATCGACGCACACCAGCGCATGTTGAATTTCTTGGCCCTTGGCCCCGAAGCACCGCGCAGGCAATCATCAATATACTTGCGTACCGGCGCCTCCCACAAATCGTAGCGCGATGTGTTGATCGCGAATTCCTGCGTCTGCGGCGGAATGTTCATGGCAGGCTGGGTCAGCAAAAATTCCCCTGAGCCCGGGTGGTGGGTAAATCCGTCAACACCTTGACCGACGGTAATCACCAAGCCCGTCGAGGGACCATAGATCGCGTAACCCGCTGCAATTTGCTGCGTGCCCTTGATCTGAACGGCGGCAGCATCGGGCGCGGTTGCCGCGTCCAGCCGCACGATTGAGAAAATTGTCCCCACCGAGAGGTTCACATCAAGGTTCGAGGACCCGTCAAGCGGATCATAATAGACGACGAAATCACCCGCTTGCGGGGATTGTTTTCGCCAGTTCACTTCATCCACTTCCTCGGACACCAATGCAGCGACGGTCGGGTTTGCCCCGACGATCTGCTGAAAAATCTCGTCCGAGATGACATCGAGTTCTTTTTGCGTCTCGCCCTGGATATTTTCCGTATTGGCAGTACCCAGCACACCTGCAAAAGCACCGTGTCGCACGCGGTCTGCAATCATCTGGCAGGCGGTCGCGATGTCTTCCATCAACATCAGCAGATCCGTGTCTGTCTTTTGTCCCTGAAGCTGCGCACGCAAGGTTGTCTGTGTCATATCGTTTCCTTTCAGAGGCCCCTGCCTACCGGTTTTTGTCTCACACACCGCAGGCATTTCAATTGCCGTAGCGCCGCATACCTTTTGGGGGCTATCGCGATCAAGGGCAAGCCGCGGCGGTTGAGGCTGCTGCCTTTCAACATCCACAAAGCCGACAATCCCCCTGAAATGACGCCTTCAGATCAGGCCAATGTGCAGATTCACCGCAATCATAATCAGGATCAACCCCCCGGTCCACGCAAGCCTTTCACGAAACCTGCGCCGCTGGTTGATGGTGCGGGTCACCGCACCGCCCAAAATAGCAATCATCAGGTCGGACGGGATCGCCGTGAGCGGGACAAGGACGCCCAAAACAAGCAGTTGTAACCGGACATCGGAAACCCCCTCCGGTCCCGCACCCGCATATACGAACGGTGGCAGGAACAGAGCGAAGAATAACACCGTCTTGGGATTGAGTAACTCGACGACAACACCTTGCCAGACGATGGAAGATATCGGTTTCTGCGCGACTTTCTGGGCGGTAAACGAGGTTTGCGCCTCGCGGTGGGCATTGCGGATCATATTGAGCCCGAGCCACACCAGATAGGCCGACCCCAGATAGCGCAGGATGATAACAACCGACGGCACCTCCTCGAACAGTTTGGCCAGCCCCAGCGCGGTCGCCACCGCCAGTAACATCCCCCCCAGCGCCAGCCCGACAGCCGAAGCCAGCCCCGCCGCACGGCTTTGCCCGACGCTATGAGACAAGACATACAACATTGAGGGCCCCGGCGTCACACTAAGGAAAAATCCGGCCACAAGGACCGCCATCACATTCTCGATCGGTGGCATGGTTTAGCTCGCACCTTGTTTCAAACGGCCCTCGAACGGGTTATAAACCACGTCCTCTGGCAGGCCGGCGGCTCCGGCTTGCGGGCTTTTTGGCCGGTTTCGCAGATAGGGAAAATCCCGCACCAGCATACGCTCCAGATGCGCACCTGCAAAGAAAGGCTCATATTTCGCCGATTGACCAGCGCCAATCAGCTGGGAAAATGGTTTTATCAAGGTATCGTAGTTAGTTGCGACGAAATACGGAAGGGAATAACGCTCGGGGCTTAGGTTCAGAACCCGGTGCGGAGTGGAGCGGAAAATGCCGTTTGTCCATGCCTCCATCATGTCCCCGATGTTCACAATCAGCACATCAGGATCGACGGGGACATCAATCCATTTGTCGTCTTGTGTCATCACTTGCAGGCCCTGATTGCGGGTATGCAGTAGGGTGAGGCATTCGTAATCCGTATGCGCGCCCATGTTCACCGATTTATGCGCGACGGTCTGTGCCTGCCGCACGTAATGCAGCAGCCGCAGCTGTGAAATCGGTTTGTTCATATGGCCTGTCATGGCACCTGCAGGCAGGCCCAAATGCCCTTCGAGGGAGGAACAGATCAGCCGGCCTAACGCCGACACCTCACGGTAGTACTGCGCCACAGTATCCTGAAAGCCGGCCAGCATGGGCCAGACATTAGGCCCTAAAACACGATTGCCCGCGCAATAGTCGGGATCGTTGTGAGGCAGGTCGAGCCCCAGGTCGAATGCCTCGTAGCTACGGTTTACCTCGTCGGGATAGTCGCCTTTTTCGGTAAACGGCACGTACCCGCGATGATTGGTGCTTTTTGCGATATAGTACTGCTGTTTGAAGTCGTCCTGAAGGCCGAAAAACTGCTCTGCCACGCGGTAGACATCAGCGATGAGCGCGGTGTCGATACCGTGATCGCATATCCGGAAAAAGCCGATCGTGCGCGCAGCTTCACCTATGGCATCAGCTACCGACTGCACCTGCGCAGGGTCACCTGACCTCAGCGCTTTGACACTAATCAGGGGCAATTGCCCGTCTTTGTTGTCGACCGAAATTCTTGAAATCAGCATATCACCTCCAGCAGCTATTTACTTTTGGTTAACGGATTATGGTTAACAAAATCTTTCCCAACGTCACTTGGCAGGAAAATAGAGATGAAAAACAGATCCTTCTCTAGCGTCCGATACAACGTCGACCGTTCCGCCTGACTGCTGCATGAAGCCCAGCACCATCGACAGCCCCAGACCCTTCCCCTCGCCTACCTGTTTGGTCGTGAAGAACGGGTCGAATATCTGGTGGAGCCTGTCGTGGGTGATCCCGACTCCGGTGTCCGAAACGCTCAACCTGACATAATTGCCAGCGGCCAGATTGGTGGATAACGGCCGCTGGTGGCTAAGGTCGTGCACTGTGTTGCGCGTGCTGATTGCAATTCTGTCACCACGCCCCGGTGCTGCCGCCATCGCATCGCGGGCATTGCCGAGCAGATTGCCCATCACTTTTTCAAATACTTCCGGATCAAGCTCGACAGAGTGCAAGCCCTCCCCAAGGATCATGACAACCTCGTCCTGCGCTACTTTTTTAGGGTCAGCGCAATAGGCGCGTAGAATATCATTCAGATCTACACGTTGCGGGCTGAGGCGCGTGCGCTGCGAAAACGCCAGCATTGAGTCGATTACAACACCGCCGCGCGCCGCCGCGTCTTGGGCGGCCTTAAGTGTCTCACGGGGGCCGCCTTCTGGAACATCATGCTCCAGAAATTCCAGATTACCGGAAATGACTGTCATAAGATTATTGAATTCATGGGCAAACCGCCCGGTCAGTCGGCCCACGGCCTCCATTTTGCGCGCATTGAACAGCTCCGCCTCCAACGCTTTACGGTTGGTAGCTTCGCGGCTCAGCTCTGCGTGGGCCTCAACCAGATCGTGGTAGCGCTGTTTGGACCGGTCGGCCTCCGCCAACAGCTCCAGCTTGGCGGCCGTGAGGGCGGCAATCGTGATCAGCACCTCAAGTTCGGCGGGACCGAACGCACCCTTCTTGGGATGTTCGCTGTCGATGATACCAACCACACGATTGCCACAGACAATCGGAACACAAATCTCCGAACGTGCGCAAGACGTGTCAGAAATGTAGTTTTCGTCAAGGCTCAGATCATCCACAATCATTGGCGTGCGGCTTTTTGCTACCTGACCTGTAATCCCTGAACCAAACGGAATTTTTAGCGGGTTTAGGATGCTCCGGCCAAAGGGGTTCTTTTCCCCCATCGCGGCAACCTGAACCAGTTCGGTTTGCTCGTCATTGGCCTGATAGATCACACAATCAACAAAGCTCAGCGGCCCGACAACATTTTGCGCCACATACCAAAAAAGATCTTCCACCGTTGGAATTGTGATCAGATCGACCGCAAATGCATTGAGGGTTCTCAGCGTCGCGGCCTCGCTTATCCCGGCCTGTCTGTCGTTGTTGCGTCGCTGCATGTGTTATCCCTCTGTATCACTTGGCATATTTAACACAACGCAGGTTCTCTGAATAGGTATATCAAGAATTTTTCAACCATGGATTGTGCTTTCTTACGCGCAAACATTGTTTGCCACGGCTCCGACACCCTACCGTGGCGGCAACCGCACAGCCCCATCAAGGCGTATGGTGGTCCCGTTTAAAAACCGGTTGCGGATAATCTGGTCGGCAAGCAACGCAAATTCCGCCGGCGCTCCAAGGCGGGCGGGAAAAGGGATATTGGCCGTGATCTTAGCAGTGACATCTTCGGGCAAGCTTTCCATCATCGGGGTCAGAAACAAACCCGGAGCAATGGCCATAACGCGGATACCAGACTGTGCCAACTCGCGCGCGGCGGGCAGGCACATGGCAGCAATCGCACCTTTTGACGCCGCATAGGCCGCCTGCCCAAGCTGTCCGTCCTCGAACGCAACCGAAGCAGTGTTGATCACCACGCCACGTTCCCCGTCCTCCATCGGTTCTTGCTCTGCCATGCGGCGGGCGGCATGGCTCATCACATTGTAGGTGCCAAAGAGGTTAACCTTGAGCGTTTTTTCGAACACATCGAATGAGAGTTTGCCCTCGCGTCCGACAATACGGGCTGCCAGTCCCACGCCCGCACAACTGACTGCGATGCGGGGTGCGGCACCGAAATGCGCCGTCGTGGTATCAAACGCGGCACCCACCGCGGCCTCGTCGCTGACATCGGCCTGTACAGCGATTCCGCCGATTTCGTCGGCCACGGCCTGTGCCCGAAGGATGTCAAAATCAAGGATTGCTACCCGCGCACCCTGCCCCGCCAGATGCCGCGCCGTAGCTGCACCCAGCCCACTGCCACCACCGGTTACCAATGCAATTTGCCCTGAAATATCCATAAAAACCGCCCTCTCCATGCTTATACGCCCCCATGGATAACCGTTTCATTCACCAAGTATAGTCATTGTTTTTTCAGCCTTTATGGCCTGCCATTGCAGTCGCCCGCAGGAATCGGTTGCTAAACCGGTCACTTCTCCGCTAAGAAACGATATTAAAGGCGCTATCGGAATAAAGCGTTACTCAAAGAAGGCCGCAGAGCCTTTGGATACAGGTGTACAGGACAATGGCAAAGCGGCTCGCGCAATTTGATATTAATACCCGCATTCGCGAGAATGCGGAAGACCTCGCAGCAGCACTCGACAGCCATATGCTCAAGGTCTTCGCACCCGATGCGCGCAAAGTGCTGCGTCAGTTTTCGGCAGGCGAAGCGGCGCAAATGCTCGGGATCTCTACCAGCTTCCTGCGCAAGCTGCACTTCGACGAAAAAATCCCTGAAGTAGAGGCAAGCTCAGGAGGGCGCAGGCACTATGATGCGGAAACCCTGCTGGAAATACGAAAGATTCTGGAAACCACCGCTAAAGTACCGGGCACCTACATGCGCGGCCGTCGGGCCGACGACAAGGTTCAGGTCCTGTCATTCCTCAATTTTAAAGGCGGCTCCGGCAAAACGACCAGCGCCATTCACGCAGCACAACGTCTGGCCCTCAAGGGGCTGCGTGTTCTCGCGGTTGACATCGACCCACAAGCGTCCCTAACCACCCTGTTTGGCTATAGACCAGAGGTGGATTTTCTGAACTCCGGCACCATCTACGATGCAATTCGCTATGATGATCCCCTGCCCTTTTCACAAATCATTCAGAAGACATATTTCACTGGCATCGACCTCGCCCCCGGCGGCCTTTTGTTGCAGGAGTTCGAACACGAGACGCCGCAGGCGTTGCGCGCCAATGTTCAGCCCGCGTTCTATGCGCGCATGGCTGCCGCACTTCAGGAGGTGGAGGATCAATATGATGTCATCATCTTCGATTGCCCTCCGCAACTGGGCTACCTCACGCTGTCAGCACTATGCGCCTCGACCGGTGTGATGATCACTATTGTGCCAAACATGCTCGATGTGGCGTCTATGTCGCAATTCCTCCAGATGAGTGCCGACTTACTCGATGTAGTCTCTAAAGCGGGGGCAAATATGACTTTTGACTTCATGCGGTTCCTGATTAACCGCTACGAGCCTAACGACGGTCCGCAACAGCAGGTCGTGGCCTTTCTGCGGCAATTGTTCGGTGACGAGGTCATGGTGGCGCCGATGCTTAAATCAACTGCGATCAGCGATGCGGGCCTGACACAGCAGACCATCTACGAGGTCGAGCGCGCCGCATTCCATCGCCAAACCTATGACCGTGCGCTCGATTCACTCAATCTTGTGAACGACGAGATTGAATCGCTGCTACAACAGGCATGGGGGCGCTAACAGATGGCACGTAAAGGTATATTAGGCGGCGACATTCCCGCCAAGACAGAGCGACGCAAACCTGTGGAAGCGCCACACCAGCCACGCGGCGCGGTAGGTGCGTTGCAATCCTCACTGACCAAATTGCAAGAGAATGCCGTGCAGGAGATTGATGCAAGTTTGATTGACGATGCGGGCATCGAAGACCGGCTTGGTGTGGATAGTGCCGCGCAAACCCAGCTGCGCGAGAGCCTGAAAGCCTACGGACAACAGGTGCCTGTCCTGCTCCGCCCCCATGCCAAAAAGCCGGGGCGCTTTGAAATTGTCTATGGCCGCCGCCGCCTCAAGGCGCTGCGGGATCTGGGCATTCCTGTAAAGGCCATGATACGCCAGCTTGACGATCACGCCCTTGTCATGGCGCAGGGGCAGGAAAACACGGCACGGCAAGACCTGAGCTTTATCGAGAAAGCTTCTTTCGCTGCGCAATTGGCCGCCCAAAACTACGAGCGCCAGACGATTGCCGATGCGCTGTCGATTGATCTGCCGATGGTTTCGCGGATGCTCAAGGTTGGCACTGCTTTCCCCCTGCCCTTCTTGCGGCAGATTGGGTCTGCACCTGGGATCGGTCGCGACCGCTGGATGGCGCTGGCCAAGGCGCTGGAGGACAACAACAGCCGCGGGCACACAACCGCTCTGATGAACACGCCCGAATTCGGCGCGCTGGGATCAGATGCACGGTTCGAGGCGGTGTTCGAGCGCGCCGCCCGTGTCACCCCTGCCGCACCCAGGATCACCCCAAAACCGCGCACCCTGCGCGGCATCAACGGCAAGGCTTTGGCCGATATAAAATCAACATCCAAGGGAGTCACCCTGACCATAAGTGCAAAAGGCGCTGAAGGGTTTGACACATGGGTCGACGGCAATGCCGAGACGTTGCTGCAAGAGCTTCACGACCGCTGGCAACAACAGCGGCGCGAGGACTGAGGAAGTAGTAATAACAAAAAGAAAGGCACGACCCTAAGGACAAAAAGAAAAAGCCCCCCAGGATTACTCCCGGAAGGCCATTCTCGATCTTTGCACATCTGAGATAGCCGCCTCCGGAAACTCTGTCAACTCTGCATCACGGTGCAGGGGCGGATGCTTATTGTCTTTCGTGAAAATCCGATGAAACACTCCCACCAAACGTCGTTTGGGCGGCACATCTCGGCTGTCCCTATCAAACCCAAATCCGTTGTTTCCGACGCTATGGTTGAAAGCGCGGAGCAATGGGACAAATGGCATCTCCTCACCGCGCTGACCCAAGCTGCAGAGGAGTTTGGGCTGACCCACAGAAGCATCGCAGTCCTGCGCGCCCTGCTCAGCTTTCATCCCACGCGGGCGATCGGCATCACACCCCACAGCGCCATCGTGTTTCCCGCGAACAACACATTGTCACAGCGCCTTGGCGGTATGCCCGAAAGCACGTTGCGCCGCCATCTGGCCACGCTGGTCAGCACCGGTATTGTCAGCCGCCGTGACAGCGCAAATCGTAAACGGTTTGCAAGGGCAGCCTCAGGCGGCACACGCCTTGCTTTCGGTTTTGACCTGTCACCACTGGCACGGCTGGCAACAGATATCATGGCCGCCAGCGAGGCCGCACAGGCCAGGCGCACACACTTGCAAACCTTGCGTGCCGAACTTGCCGCTTTGCGTCAGGAAGCGATTGACCACAGCGGGCCGGATACAATGACTGATACCGCATTCAAACTACTGCGCCGCAAGCCCGATGAAAAAACGCTAAAGGCCGCAATTAGTGATCTACAAATTCGCGCTGACACAATAAAAACGAGCGCCGCTGACGCCCAAAATGAGCGGCACATACAACCTGAATCTAAAATATATTCAAAACTAGAACAGCAGTTGGATCAATGTAACACAACACAAGAACCTTCTTTTGAGGCAGTGGTTGGATCATGCACAGAGTACCTGAGCTTTTTTCCAGAGCCTGTGCGAAACTGGCATGACCTGTCTCGGGTTGCCTACGCGCTGGGGCCGATGATGGGAATAGACAGACCTACTTTGGAGCAAGCCAGCCGGCAGATGGGGCAGCGGCACGCAATCGTCGCTGTTTTATGCATCCTTGAAAATCTGGAGCGTATTGGAAATCCCGGCGGGTATCTTATGCGACTGGTCCAGCAATCCCGTGAGGGGCAACTGGACCTCGCAACGCTTCTTAACCAACGCACATTGCTGAAATGATCAGGAATTGTCAGCTGACAATCTGTATTATACATGTATTACAAAGGCTTGCATATTTAATGTCGTCAAAGATAGGCGGCTTCGACTATAAATTCCACCTTGAGTTCGGGGCGCGCCAGCTTTGCCTCGCCGCACGCGCGGGTAGGGGCATGGCCTGCGGGCACCCACGCATTCCAGACCTCATTGAGGCCCGCAAAGTCCTTCATATCGGCCAGCCATATTGTAACGCGCAATATATGCTCGCGCGAAGATCCGGCTTCTACCAGAAGCGCGTCAATCTTGGCCAGACAGGCACGGACCTGATCCTGTATTGTGTCGCCTTCTGCTACCTGTCCTGTAAGGTAGGCAACGCCGTTGTATTTCACGATTTTAGAAGAGCGTTGGCCGGGTTCGATGCGTTCAATCATAGATGTGTCCTGTAAGTTGAAAGTAATACATATGTATGGCTACGGACTGTGCGATAGGCAATCGGGCCTTCACGCGCAGTCGAGGGTGGTAATCTTCAACATCGCGTTGAGCACGAAGGCGCAGCACAGGCATGGTCAAAATTTAAGCGTTTTCTCGAAGTTCAAAAATATACTTCAACCCTAAAATATATTTGCTTGAAATAAATTCATTGCCGTCATAGCCTGAATTCAAATCAGTGGGAGCGAGGGTGGATGATGCGTATTGCGTGCCTTGGAGGCGGACCAGCAGGTTTGTATTTTGCGATCTCGACCAAATTACGAACCCCTGATGCAGAGGTGGTCGTCTTTGAGCGCAACAAGCCCGATGACACCTTTGGCTGGGGTGTGGTGCTGTCTGACGAGACACTTGCCAACCTCGAAGCGAACGACCCGGTCAGTGCCTCAGAAATCCGCGCCAATTTCGCCTATTGGGATGATATCGCCCTGTTGCACAAAGGCCAAAAACTGGTGTCCAGTGGCCATGGTTTTTGCGGCATCGGGCGTAAGACGATGCTGATTATTCTGTACAAGCGTGCGCAAGAGCTGGGTGTTGATCTGCGCTTTGAGACGGAGGTGGGCAAGGCCTCTGATTACATGAGCGAATTCGATGTTGTCGTGGCCTGTGATGGTCTGAATTCCAAAACACGGATGGAGTTCAAAGAGACATTCAAACCCGATATCGACACCCGCCTGTGCCAGTTTGTCTGGCTGGGGACGCGTCAGAAGTTCGATGATGCGTTCACGTTCATTTTTGAGGAAACGGAAAAAGGCTGGATCTGGGTCCATGCGTACCAGTTTGATGCGGACACCGCGACATTCATCGTGGAATGCAGCCAGAGCACGTTTGACGCCTACGGGTTTGGCGAAATGAGCCAGCAAGAAAGCATCGCGGTCTGTGAGGAAATATTCAAGGACCACCTCGGCGGTCACTCCCTGATGACAAACGCCAATCACGTCCGCGGTTCTGCATGGATACGGTTTCCGCGTGTGTTGTGCGAAAAGTGGAGCCATAAGAATGTTGTGCTGCTCGGTGATGCCTCTGCGACCGCGCATTTCTCGATCGGCTCGGGGACCAAGCTGGCGCTGGAAAGTGCAATCGCACTCGCCGAGGATATCGCAACACAGCCCACGCTCGACGCAGCATTCGCAAATTACGAGGACAAGCGGCGAATGGAAGTATTGCGCCTGCAATCGGCGGCGCGCAATTCGGTCGAGTGGTTCGAGGATGTAGAGCGCTACGTACATCTCGATCCGGTGCAGCTTAATTACTCCATGCTCACCCGCTCACAGCGGATCAGCCACGAGAATCTGCGCGCGCGTGATCCCGCATGGCTGGCCTCTGCCGAAGAGTGGTTCATGACGCAGGCGGGGGGCACCTCGAACGGGCCTGCACGAGCGCCGATGTTTGCTCCGTTTCGCCTGCGTGATATGCATCTGAAAAACCGTATCGTCGTCTCGCCGATGGCGCAGTACAAAGCAGTGGAGGGCGCGCCCACCGACTGGCATCTGATCCACTACGGCGAACGTGCAAAAGGCGGTGCGGCGCTCGTTTATACCGAAATGACATGCGTGTCCGCGCAGGGGCGCATCACGCCGGGGTGTCCGGGGCTTTATGCGCCAGAACATCGCGACGCTTGGGCGCGGCTAAACACATTCATCCATGCCGAGACGGAGGCAAAGACCTGTTGTCAGATCGGCCACGCAGGGCGCAAAGGATCGACGCGCATTGGCTGGGAGGGGATGGACCAGCCGCTGGCGCAGGGAAACTGGCCGCTGCTGTCGGCCTCGCCGATTCCGTGGTCGGACCAGAATGCAGTGCCAAAAGCGATGGACCGCGACGATATGGATGCCGTTAAGGCAGAGTTTGTTACTGCGGCGCACATGGCGCAGGAGGCTGGCTTTGACATGATCGAGTTGCATGCCGCGCATGGCTATTTGATCTCATCGTTTATCTCGCCGCTCTCGAACAATCGGAACGATGAATATGGCGGCAGTCTTGAGAACCGTATGCGCTATCCACTAGAGGTTTTTGCAGCGATGCGCGCGGTTTGGCCGGCGGCCAAGCCGATGTCGGTACGCATCTCCGCCAGCGACTGGGCCGGTGATGATGGTGTGACTGCGGACGAGGCGGTGCAGATCGCCGCGCTGTTCGAGGCGGCTGGCGCGGACATCATCGACGTGTCTGCGGGCCAGACCTCGACCAGTGCAAAACCGGTCTACGGCCGGATGTTCCAGACGCCGTTTTCTGACCGGATCCGAAACGAGGCCGGGATCAAGACTATGGCGGTGGGCAACATCTATGAGGCAGACCACGTCAACTCGATCCTGATGGCCGGACGAGCAGATCTGGTGTGCATCGGACGGCCGCATCTGGCTGATCCTTACTGGACGTTTCATGCTGCCGCCGCCGTTGGCGATCGCCACGAGGTCTGGCCGCTGCCCTATGATGCGGGGCGCGATCAGGCGTGGCGACTGGCTGACCGCGAAGCCGAAGTGGCGGGTCGCGTATGAGCCGCGTTCTGGTCACTGGCGGCGGGTCGGGCATCGGGCGCGCTGTCGCGCTCGATTTTGCGGCACAGGGGCATGACGTTACCATCGCCGGCCGGCGAATGGATGCGCTGGAGGAAACGGCGCAGGGCACAAAAATGAACTGCCATGCCGTGGACATCACGGACGAGGCGGCGGTGCGCGCACTGTTCGATACGCCTTTTGACATCGTCGTGGCCAATGCCGGAACGGGGGCTGCAATGCGGGTGGCCGATACGCCGCTGGACGTGTGGCAGAACACGCTTGCCGTCAATCTGACAGGGGTATTCCTGACCTTCCGCGAAGCGCTGCGCGGAATGGGGCAGGGGGGGCGTCTTATCGCGCTCGCCTCTACGGCGAGCCTAAAGGGCGGTGCGAATATCGCGGCCTATGCGGCGGCAAAGCATGGCGTTCTGGGCCTTGTACGCTCTCTCGCCATTGAGGTGGCGCGGGACGGGATCACCTGTAACGCGGTCTGTCCCGGTTTTGTGGACACAGAAATGGGGCAGGCGGCCGTGACAGGCGTGATGGAACGCTTAGATACCCCCCGCGACAAGGCCGAGCGGATGGTCGTTTCGGGCAATCCGATGCGCCGCATGATTACAACTGATGAGGTGACAGCGGCTGTACGCTTCCTCGCGTCGCCAGAGGCATCGATGGTCAACGGTCACGCGCTGAGCGTTTCGGGGGGCGAAATATGATACGGGCGGAACCTCTGGACAAGCCGCTCACACCGTCAAAGGAACGTCTGCGCCTGTGGCTGCGGTTTCTCAAAACGACACGCACAATCGAGGCGACACTGCGCGAGAATTTGCGCCGCGAATTTGCAACAACGCTGCCCCGCTTTGACGTAATGGCCGCCCTGTCACGCTATGACGAGGGGCTCAAGATGAGCCAGCTTTCGGGCGTGCTGCGTGTGTCCAACGGTAATGTAACGGGCATTGTTGACCGGCTGGCCGATGATGGCCTGCTGGTGCGTGTGCCGGTGCCTGGTGACAGGCGCGCCTCGCTGGTGCGGCTGACAAAGCGCGGCACACAGGAGTTCGCCCGTCAGGCCGCAGCGCATGAGGCGTGGATCAATGAAATGCTGGGCGAGTTTCCGGCGGAGGAGGCGCATCACATTGCTGCGCGCCTCGAACAGCTTGGCACCAGTCTGGATGAGGAAATAAAATGACAATGCGCACCAATGTTGAACACTTCAAATGCGAGATTGTGGACGGGATTGCGACCATCGCACTGGACCGGCCAGAGCGCAAAAATCCGCTGACTTTTGAAAGCTATGCCGAGATGCGCGACTGGTTCCGTGATCTGCATTATGCCGATGATGTAAAAGCAGTAGTGTTTGCCTCGAACGGGGGTAACTTCAGTTCGGGCGGGGATGTGCATGATATCATCGGGCCGCTCACAAAAATGTCGATGAAAGAACTGTTGGCATTCACGCGGATGACCGGTGATCTGGTCAAAGCGATGGTAAATTGTGGCAAGCCGATGATCGCGGCAATCGACGGCATTTGTGTGGGGGCAGGGGCCATCATCGCCATGGCCGCCGATCTGCGCATTGCCACGCCCGAGGCTAAGGTCGCATTTTTGTTCACACGCGTTGGCCTTGCGGGGTGTGATATGGGCGCTTGTGCGATTTTGCCGCGCATCATCGGGCAGGGCCGCACGGCCGAGCTTTTGTACACAGGTCGCGCAATGAGCGCGGACGAGGGGCACGCTTGGGGCTTTCATAACAAGCTGGTCGCGGCGGATGATCTAACGGAGGAGGCGCATGCACTGGCGACACGCATCGCCGCGGGCCCGAATTTCGGCAACATGATGACCAAAACGATGCTGGCGCAGGAATGGTCAATGTCGATCGAACAGGCGATCGAGGCGGAGGCGCAGGCGCAAGCGATCTGCATGCAGACCGTGGATTTCGAACGGGCCTACAACGCCTTTGTTGCTAAAGAAAAACCAGTGTTCGAGGGTAACTGATGGCCGATAAATCATTCCTCACATGGCCCTTCTTCGAGGAGCGTCACCGCACACTTGCCGCTGGTCTGGATGATTGGGCCGGTGAGCATCTGGGGCAGATCGATCACAGTGATACCGATCAGGCCTGCCGTGATCTGGTGGCTGCGCTGGGGCAGGGGGGCTGGCTGAACCATGCGGCTGTTGATCCTGCGGGCGTTGACGGCCTCGATGTGCGCAGCCTGTGCCTGATCCGCGAGACATTGGCGCGGCACGACGGTCTGGCCGATTTCGCCTTTGCCATGCAAGGGCTGGGCACGGGGGCAATTTCGCTGTTTGGATCTGACGCCCAAAAAGCGGAATGGTTGCCGCAGGTGCGCAGCGGAACAGCAATTTCGGCTTTTGCGCTGACAGAGCCGCAATCAGGCTCTGATGTGGCCAATTCGACGATGACTGCCGCGCGCGATGGTGACAGCTTTGTGCTGAACGGTGAAAAAACATGGATCAGCAATGGCGGGATCGCGGATGTCTATACCGTCTTTGCCCGCACGGGCGAGGGGGAAGGCGCGCGGGGGCTTTCGGCGTTTGTCGTTCCTGCGGATACCCCGGGCCTTGAGGTGGTGGAGCGGTTGGAGACGATTGCGCCGCATCCGCTTGCGACCCTGCGGTTCAGCGATTGTCGCGTGCCCGCAGCCGCCCTTATCGGAGAGAGGGGTGCGGGTTTCAGAATTGCGATGTCGGTACTGGATGTCTTCCGCTCGACCGTGGCTGCGGCTGCTCTTGGATTTGCGCGCCGCGCATTGGACGAGGCGCTGACCCGTGTTACCACACGCCATGTGCAGGGTGCGCCGCTGTTTGATTTACAGATGGTACAGGGGCACATTGCCGACATGGCCGTTGATGTCGATGCTTCCGCGCTTTTGATTTATCGGGCTGCATGGGCCAAGGACAATGGCGCGCCGCGTGTCACCCGCGAGGCGGCAATGGCAAAACTGTTTTCGACCGATCAGGCGCAAAAAGTGATCGACCGCGCCGTGCAGTTGCATGGTGGTGACGGGGTCCGCTCCGGCCAGACCGTCGAAAAGCTCTACCGTGAAATCCGTGCCTTGCGCATCTACGAGGGGGCTTCTGACGTGCAGCGGGTCATCATTGCACGGCAAACATTGGGGCAATAAATCATGACAATCGCCAGCGCGCACACCGATACTTTCGCCCGCGATAACCTGCCGCCGCAGGAAAGCTGGCCCGTCTTCAATCTGGATGCGTTCCCCTACCCCGAGCGATTGAATGCCGCGGTAGAGTTGACAGATGCAATGGTTGCAAAGGGGTTCGGCGATCATACCGCGCTGATCGGCAACGGGCGACAGCGCACGTATAAGGAACTCACCGACTGGACAAACAAGCTTGCGCATGTGCTGGTCGAGGATATGGGCGTGCAGCCCGGCAATCGTGTGCTGATCCGGTCTGCCAATAATCCCGCGATGGTCGCCTGTTGGTTGGCCGCGACCAAGGTGGGGGCGGTTGTCATCAACTCGATGCCGATGCTGCGCGCTGGCGAATTGGGCAAATATGTTGATAAAGCGCAGATCGAATTTGCCCTCTGCGATACGCGTCTAATGGAAGAAATGGAGATTTGCGCCGCCGCTAACCCGACGCTCAAGCGGGTGATGGGATTTGACGGCACGTGCAACCACGATGCAGAGTTGGACAGGCTGGCGCTGGAAAAATCGGTCCGGTTTACCTCTGTGCAAACCTCGCGTGATGATGTGGCACTTCTGGGCTTTACCTCAGGCTCGACCGGCGATCCAAAAGCGACGATGCATTTCCACCGCGATCTGCTGATCATCGCGGATGGCTACGCCCGCGAGGTGTTGGGTGTCACGCCTGATGATGTGTTCGTTGGCTCGCCGCCGCTGGCGTTTACCTTCGGCCTTGGCGGACTGGCCATTTTTCCGCTGCGGTTCGGCGCGGCCGCGACCCTGCTCGAAACGGCATCGCCTCCCAATATGATCGAGATTATCCAGAAGTACCGTGCCACGGTTTGCTTCACTGCGCCCACTGCCTACCGTGCGATGCTGCGGGCGATGGAGGAGGGCGCGGATCTGTCGTCCCTGCGTGCCGCTGTTTCAGCGGGCGAGACGCTGCCCGCGCCTGTCTATGACGAATGGATTGCCAAAACGGGCAAGCCGATGCTTGACGGGATCGGGGCGACGGAGATGCTGCATATTTTTATCTCCAACCGTTTCGACGATCACCGTCCTGCGTGTACCGGCAAACCCGTCAGCGGATACGAGGCCAAGGTCGTTGGGCCCGACGGTGCGGAACTGCCTCATGGGACGGCGGGGCGTCTGGCTGTGCGCGGACCTACCGGCTGCCGCTATCTGGGTGGACAGCGTCAGGATGAATATGTGCAGGATGGTTGGAACATTTCCGGCGATACATTTGTGCAGGCCGAAGACGGGTATTTCCATTTCGCGGCACGCAACGACGATATGATCGTCTCAGCGGGCTATAACATCGCTGGGCCGGAGGTTGAGGCGGCACTGTTGGCGCATGGCGATGTAGCGGAATGCGCTGTCATCGCGGCGCCGCATGCCGAGCGTGGGATCATCGTCGAGGCGCATGTGGTGTTATCACAGGGGGTCGCGGCAACGCCTGCACAGGAAAAGCTGCTTCAGGATCATGTGAAATCGGTCATTGCACCCTATAAATATCCGCGCAGTATTGTGTTCACTGCAGCACTGCCAAAAACACCCACCGGAAAAATCCAGCGCTTCATGCTCGTGCCGGGGGGCGCATCCAAATCGCCCGACTGAACCGGGCGTAGAATACGACACCGAACCAAGGGCACAACGCCCACACGATAACCAACAAACGGGAGAGACTCATGAAACTGAAATCACTCATTTTGTCCGCAGCACTCGCGGCGCTTGCCTCTGGTGCATCCGCCGAGGGCGAAGGCATCAAGGTCGGCATGATCACCACGCTGTCGGGCGGCGGTGCCGGTTTGGGCATCGACGTGCGCGACGGCTTTATGCTCGCGATTGCGCAATCAGGCCGCGAGGATATTGATGTGGTCATCGAGGACGACCAGCAAAAACCCGACATCGCGGTCCAGATCGCCGACAAGATGATCCAGTCGGAAAAGGTTGATGTAATGACCGGTATCATCTGGTCGAACCTCGCAATGGCAGTGGTGCCGTCTGCGGTCGCACAGGGAAAATTCTATCTGTCGCCGAATGCGGGCCCCTCCGCGCTCGCCGGTGCGGGTTGCAACGAGAATTACTTCAACGTCGCATGGCAGAACGACAACCTGCATGAAGCGGCAGGCGCCTATGCCACCGGCGCGGGCTACACCAACAGCTTCATCCTTGCGCCAAACTATCCCGCCGGTCAGGACGCGCTGACGGGGTACAAGCGGATGTACACGGGCGAGTTGTCGGGCGAGATATTCACAACGCTGGGCCAGACCGACTATGCTGCCGAGATTGCGCAAATCCGCGCCTCGGGGGCCGATAACGTCTATTTCTTCCTGCCCGGCGGCATGGGGATTTCCTTCCTCAAGCAATATGCGGACAGTGGTGTCGATATCCCGCTCGTCGGTCCTGCGTTCTCTTTCGATCAGGGGATTTTACAGGCGGTTGGCGATGCTGCACTTGGTGTGGTGAACACCAGCCAGTGGAACAAGGACATTGATAACGCCACCAACAAAGCCTTTGTAGAGACGTTTCAGGCCGAATATGGCCGCTTGCCATCGCTTTACGCCAGTCAGGGTTTTGACACGGCAAATCTGCTGATTTCCGCGCTGGACGTGGCACAGCCTTCTGACGCGGAGGCATTCCGTGCCGCACTGAAAGCTGCGAATTTTGACAGTACCCGTGGCGCGTTCAAGTTTGGAAACAACAACCACCCGATCCAGAACATCTATGCGCGTGAAGTGATCAAAGAGGGTGATGTTTACACCAACAAGATCATTGGTGTAGCGCTCGAAAACCACGGTGACGCCTACGCTGCCGACTGCAAAATGTAAGCGAAACCACCTGCTTCGGGCGGGCGCGCGTCTGCCCGAAGTCCCTCAAGGAAGGCCCATCATGTCCACAATCCTGATCATCGAGCAGATTTTGAACGGTCTGCAATTCGGCATCATGCTGTTTTTGATGGCAGCCGGCCTCACGCTGATTTTCGGTGTGATGGGGCTGATCAATCTCGCTCACGGCTCGCTTTATATGGTCGGCGCATTTGCGGCGGCGGCGGTGGCGGGGTGGACTGGATCATTTGTGCTGGCGCTGGTGGGTGCGATGGCGGCGGCCGCGATCGCGGGTGTGCTGGTCGAGATGCTGGTGATCCGGCGGCTTTATGCGACCGATCACCTTGATCAGGTGCTGGCGACCTTCGCGCTGATTTTGATATTTTCCGAAGGGACGCGTTGGGTGTTTGGCTCGTTCCCGCTGTTTTTGAATATCCCCGATTACCTGTCGGGACCGGTGACCCTACCAGGCGGCATCCAGTATCCGTTTTACCGGCTGGTGCTGATTTTTGCCGGACTTTTGGTGGCTGGTGCGCTGGGTCTGCTGATCACCCGCACCCGCCTTGGCATCCAGATCCGCGCAGGCGAAAATGACCGCGAGATGATTGCCGCTCTCGGGGTGGATATCTCGAAGCTTTATACACTGGTCTTTGCCCTCGGGGCGGCCCTTGCCGGATTGGCGGGTGCACTGGTGGGCGCGATCCAGTCGGTGCAGGTCGGAATGGGTGAACCTGTGCTGATCCTTGCGTTTGTGGTGATCGTGATTGGTGGCATCGGGTCGATCAAGGGGGCGTTGATCGGCGCGCTTCTGGTGGGGCTAACTGATACCCTGGGTGGTATTTTTCTGCCGCAGGTGTTCAAGCTGTTCATGGAGCCATCGGCGGCGCAAACCTCCGGCTCGGCGCTTGCCTCGATGGCGATCTATATTCTGATGGGGGCCGTCCTGATCTGGCGCCCGACCGGATTGTTCGGAGCACGCACATGATCGCCGAGCGTTATGTCAATGCCGCCGTGCTGGTGCTGCTGCTGGCTGTCCCGCTTTGGGCGCTGGCGGCGGACGAGCCGTTTACGATTACATTGGCTACCCGTGCGGCGATTTTCGCACTCGCAGCTGTCGGGCTTAATATTGCTCTCGGGCTGGGCGGATTGGTGAGTTTGGGGCATGCTGTATTTTTTGGCATCGGCGGATACTCAATGGGTATTCTTGCCTACCATGCGCAGACGTACACGCCGCTTTTGGACGGGCCGCTGGTGATTGCGGGCACCAATTCGATGCCGGTGATCTGGCTGGTCGCGATGCTGACCTCGGCGCTGGCGGCACTGTTGATCGGTCTTTTGTCGCTGCGCACTGCGGGCGTGTATTTCATCATGATCACGCTGGCCTTCGGGCAGATGTTCTATTTCTTTTCGATCAGTTGGAGCACCTATGGTGGTGAGGACGGGCTGTCGATCTATGTGCGCAACCAGTTTCCGGGTATCAATACGCTGGTGCCAATTAACTTTTTCGCAATTTGCTTCGGGCTGTTGTGCACGGTGCTTTTCTTCAATGCACTGCTTGCACGCTCTCCCTTTGGTCTGGCGCTCAACGCTGCACGGCAAACGCCTCAGCGGGTGCAAACCATCGGCCTTGATCCGACACGGCTCAAGCTGGTGGCTTTTGTGATTTCAGGCGTCATTACGGGGCTGGCGGGGGCGCTGTTCGCCGATCTGAACCGGTTTGTCAGCCCCACAATGTTCAGCTGGCAGATGTCGGGCGAGATTATGGTTTTCGTTATTCTGGGGGGTGTCGCGCGGCTGTGTGGTCCTGTTGTTGGTGCCGTCACATTTGTGATGCTCGAGCATTTTTTGGGGGGGCTCAGCGAATATTGGCATATCTATCTCGGCGCACTGTTGCTGTTGATTGTGCTGTTTGCGCGCGGCGGTCTGGTGGGACTGGTCGCGGGTCGGGGGGTTGCGCATGACTGATCCTGTTCTTGCCACGCACGGCCTGCACAAGACATTTGGCGCGCTCAAGGCAACTGACGATGTGTCAATCGAGCTGCGGCAAGGCGAAATCCATGCTATCATCGGCCCGAACGGGGCGGGGAAATCCACACTTATCGCACAGATCTGCGGCGGGCTGCGGCCTGACGCGGGGCGGGTCGAACTGTCGGGCCGTGACGTGAGCGCGCTCGACACCCGTGCGCGGACGCGTGCGGGTATTGGGCGCACTTTCCAGATCTCCGCACTGGCGATGGAAGATACGGTGTTGCAAAATGTGCTGCTGGGGGCGATTGGAGCTGCCGGCTCGCCGTGGCGGTTTTTCAAACCCGCACTGGGGGATACGGCCCTGCGCGAACATGCGGTCGAGGCGTTGCGCCGCGTAGGCCTCGAGGATCATCAGGCCGTTGTGACCGCCGAGCTAAGCCATGGCCAGCGCCGCCAACTGGAGGTAGCCGTAGCGCTGACCCTTACACCCAAGGCCTTTGTGATGGACGAGCCGATGGCCGGGCTGGGGGCGGAAGGGTCCAAAACCCTCACCGGATTTCTGGACGGATTGCGCGCACAGGCCCCGATTTTGCTGGTCGAGCATGATATGGACGCGGTATTTGCCCTCGCCGACCGGATCAGCGTGCTGGTTTATGGCCGGATCATCGAAAGCGGGACCGTCGCCGAGATCCGCAACAGCCAAGCGGTGCGCGAAGCCTATCTGGGGGAGGGCGCATGACGCTTCTCAATCTTGAGCATATCGCAGCCAGCTATGGCGCGTCACGGGCGCTGTTTGACGTTAGCCTCACGGTTGAGGAAGGCGAGGTCGTGGCCCTGATGGGACGCAACGGCATGGGAAAGACAACCACCGTTAAGGCGATCTGCAGGATGATCCCTGCCACGGGCACCTTGTTGTTTGACGGCACGGACATCAGCGCGTTGCCCAGCTACCGTGTGGCGCGGCTGGGGGTGGGGCTGGTGCCCGAGGGTCGGCGTTGTTTTGCCGATCTTACGGTGACGGAAAATCTGATTGCTGCCGCGCGCAAGGGGCCGTGGGATATGGCCCGCGTCACAGCACTGTTTCCGCGCCTCGCAGAGCGTCAGTCCCAGCGGGCCAAAACCCTGTCCGGCGGGGAGCAACAGATGCTTGCCATCGGCCGCGCGCTGATGACAAATCCGCGCCTGCTTGTCCTCGATGAGGCGACCGAGGGATTGGCGCCGATCATTCGGCAGGAGATATGGGCCGCAATTGCAAAACTCAAAACCGAGACGGGTATGGCAATCCTTGTGATTGATAAATCCATGGCAGAGCTGCGGCAGGTCTGTGACCGCGCCACCATTCTGGAGCGTGGCGCATCTGTCTGGACGGGGACGATGGCGGCACTGACGCCCGACATCTCCGAGCGGCTGATCGGGGTGTAACATGACGTTTTCCATGAACCAGAAGGTTTTATTCAAACACTGCGATCCCGCGGGCATCGTATTTTATCCCCGCTATTTCGAGATGATCAACGATTGCGTCGAGGCGTTTTTCGCGGAGTGCGGCACCCCCTTCGAGGTGTTGCTGAAGTCGGCAGGCGTTCCAACCGTGCAGATCGCCGCGACATTCACTGCCCCCAGCAGGCATGGTGACCAGCTTGTGCTGGCTCTTGATGTGCTGCGCATCGGAGCTTCAAGCCTTGATCTGGAAATCAACGCCGACGCGGACGCAGGCGCGGCGCGGCGGTTCACTGCAAATTCGACCCTCGTATATCTTGGCGTAGCGGGGCGGCCGACAAAATGGCCTGATGCCTTGCGCCTTAGTTTCACATCCCACCTCCGGAGTACCCCATGACAAATACAGTAATTCAACCCGCAGGATGGGCCCCGGCCAAGGGATACGCCAACGGTATGCTGTCCGCTGACGGTACACTTTATGTGGGTGGGCAGATCGGATGGACCGCGGAACAGGTGTTCGAGACGCATGATTTCATCGGCCAGATGGAGCAGGCTTTGCGTAACATTCTGGATGTGGTTCAGGCCGCAGGCGGGCAGGCCGAAGACATCACGCGCCTGACGTGGTTTGTAATCAACAAAAAAGAATACCTCGCCCGCCAGCGCGAGATCGGCGATGTGTACCGCCGCGTTTTGGGTCGCCATTTCCCTGCAATGTCGATGCTGGTGGTCGCCGGTCTGGTCGAGGACGAGGCCCTGCTTGAAATCGAAGCGACGGCATTTATCGCGGGCGCAAAACAGGTGTGAGGGTGCTGTAGTTCGTTGACCAAAAGGCAGCGAAAAGCGTTGCGCATGGCGTAGTACGCTAAAATCTGGAACATAAGATGACTGATTACACGAGGGAGACAGGCGTGAATAAAATTGCGGTAGTAACAGGTGCGGCTGGCGGGATGGGGCGTGCAATTGTGGCGCGTCTGATCGCGGACGACATGACGGTCATTGGTCTGGATGTCGATGCCGCAGGCCTTGAGGAGATGGGGGCCGATCCTGCCTTTAAGGGAATAGTCACCGACCTGACCAGCAGTGCGGCCATTGCTTCGGCCTTCGCGCAGATCGCCGCCGCGCATGGCGGTGTTGACGCGCTGGTCAACAATGCGGGCACTTGTTTCATGTCCGAATTCCCCGATATCCCCGAGGATGAATTCGAGCGGCAGATGGCGTTAAACTTTACCGGCGCGTTCCATTGTTGTCAGGCCGCGATCAAGCTGATGGAGGGGCGGGACGGTGTGCGCAAGATCGTAAATATTTCGTCGAATGGCGCATATAATTTCGACGCGTTCGATCCGCCGCACTACCGCGCAAGCAAGGCCGCCCTCGACACGCTGACAAAGGATCTGGCCCGCCGCTATGCGACCCGCAAAATTGCAGTGAATTCGATTGCACCCGCAATGACGGAAACGCCACTGTTCGGCGTAGTGAGTGCGGAGGTGCTGGCCAATGCAATCGCGCAGATGCCCCATGGCCGTGCGATGCAACCCTCGGAAATTGCCGCATGGGTCGGGTTCCTGATCTCTCCTGCCGGCGATATTTCGAGCGGCAATGTGATCATCCTCAATCAGGGCCGCGATGTGCGCTAGGCCTCAGGTGAACCAGTCGGGCGCTTTGCGCAGGTTCGGCCACTGTTCGGGCGAATGGCCGAATATCACCTGCGCGCCGCGCGCATCAGCGATCTGCATCAGGCGGGCACCATGATGGATGGCAAGCGGTACATCCCAAGATCCGGCAAACCCCTCATCAATCTCACTGGCGCGGCTGATCGCATCAGAGGTGAGCAGCACAGGCCCCGTGTCCGGCAGGTCAATCATGAACGCCAACTGGCCAGGTGCATGGCCCGGGCAGAGGAAAACCTCGAATCCCGCTCCCAGTTCGAAATCTGCACCAACAAGAACATAATGGGCCTCGGGCCATTCCATCGCCTGCTTGCCCGACCAGTAAAGGGGGCGGGGCAGGGCGCGCTCTGCCTCCGAAATAAGGATTGGCGCATTGGGAAACGCATCCATGTGACCCACATGATCGATATGCGTATGGCTCTGGATCATCAGTGTGACATCGGCGGGCGTCAGTCCCAGTTTTGCCAGTTGCGCAGCGGGCATATTATCGTGCGTCACCGACAGGACGCGGCCAAAGCTGCCCAGATCGTCCTCTTGCGTGGCGGCTTGCGCATCGTGCGCGTATTTTTCGGGAAATCCGGTGTCGATGAGTACCGTTTCACCGGCATCGGTCTGGATCACGAACCCGCAAATGCCGATAATCCGGTCATTGGCATGGACCTGAAACAGGCCGTAATCCAATACTGCCAGACGAATGGGTTTGCCCTTTAGGCGCGTAATATTTTCCATACTCAAACCAAACGGGGACCTGCGATGAAAGTCAAGATACACACATTGTTCCAATACCTTCTTGAGACGACCGAGGCAGCACCCGAAGCCATCGTCGGCTTTTCGCTGTCGCAATCGCCGCGTCTGGGGGATTTCCTTGAAGATCTGGATCCTGACCTCCCACTTGACTGGAACAACCGTGACTTCAGCGGTTTGCCGGAGCTGAAGGATCATGTGATCCGGCAGGCGGGACTGACGGGGATTTGTACGGCAGGCGATGTTCTGATCACCGCGGGCGCCGCCGAGGCCAATTATCTGGCGATCATGCAACTGCTGGAGCCGGAGGACGAGATTGTAATTGAAACGCCGGGCTGGCCGCAGGCGGAGGTGCTGGCCAAGGCCATCGGCGCAAAGGTGGTCAAGGTGACGCGCAGAGAGGCCGAGCGCTGGCACCTGCCGCTGGGGCAGCTTGCGGATGCGATCACCCCGCGCACGAAAATGATATTCCTGACCAATCCCAACAACCCGACCGGCGATATGCTGGATGCATCAGAGTTGGAACAGATTGTGAAGATGGCTGACCGCGTTGGCGCATGGCTGTTGGTTGACGAGGTCTATGCCGGTCTGGAATGGGAAGGGCCGCGCGCGCCCAGTATTGCGGGTATGTATGCGCGGGGCATTACAACTGGCTCGGTGAGTAAGGCGCTGGGGCTGCAAGGGCTGCGTACGGGATGGATGATCTGCGGGGATGCGGGAATGATCCGCGACGCGGTGATCCTGCGGGAGAATTCGTCCGAGATTATGAACATCATGGGTGAGGTGATTGCCGAAATTGCGCTGCGCCCTGCGCGCTATGTTCCTGCGATGGAGAAAGCCCGCAGCGAGGGGCGGGCGAACCTGGCGCAGATGAACGAATGGGTCGCAGCACAGAATGGGCTGGACTGGATCAGTCCAAGTGCCGGACTGATCGGGCTGGCCCACCTGCCCGAGGGCATCGACAGCGATCCCTTTGCGCGCTTCCTGCTGGGCGATCCTTACCGCACCTTCCTGTTGCCAGGCAGTGCGTACGACCAACCCCGACACATCCGCCTCGGGGTAGGGGGCGGTGCTGCTGTCAATCTGGAGGAGGGGCTATCGCGCCTGTCCCGCGGATTGCGGGATTATGCGCGCCGGTAGCCAACAGCCGCGCGGGGCCTCGATAGGTTGCGCGTTATCGCCAAGATTTGTACGACAGACCTGCGCAGAACGTGGCAAGCGCGGAACGCAATCTTTCAGGCGCCACAGGTGAAACGGAACAGGGGTGCGAAGCATATGCAGGAAACAGCCGAATGGATCGCCGTTGATCTGAGCAACGGATGCCTGCGGGTCTGGATCATGGGCGCGAACGGGGAGCCAATCGCGCAGGCGGTGACCGACAAAAGCGCCGTGATAGAGACACATAGCGGGTTCGAAACCGCGTTGCTGGCGCTGGTCGCGCCCTATCTTGCGCAGGATCACCGCGTCACGTGTGTGATCTGTTCCGGTGTGGCGGGATGGAATGTGCCTTATGTGGCTACGCCCTGTACCCCACCGCAAAGAGTGATCGCGGCATCGCCAGCGTTTGCCGATCCGCGCATTAAATTGTATATTCCGCCTGCCCTGAAACAGATGTCACCCCCCGATTTGATGGGTGGCGAGGCGACGACGATCGCGGGCTTGCTGCGCAGCCAGCCGGAATTCGATGGCGTTTTGTGCATGCCAGGTTTGCATACAAAATGGGTTCACATCAGCGCGGGTGAGATTGTCAGTTTTCAAACCTCGATGACGGGGGCACTGTTTGACCTGCTGTCGCAGCAATCTGTCTTGCAGCAATCTGTCGCTGGCACCGCTTGGGATGCGCAAAGTTTTCTGACCGGCGTTGGTGATGCCATGGGTCGGCCGCAGGCCATCGCCTCACAGCTTTTCGGGATACATGCGGCAACTTCGTTGCTGGATATGTCAGGCGGCGCGGCGCGCGCGCGGCTGTCGGGGCTTTTGATCGGGCTGGAGCTTGCAGGCACGCGGCCCTATTGGCTGGGTCGCCATGTTGCCATTATCGGGGTAGGCGATACCGCATTGCATTACCGCACTGCATTGGCGGAGCAGGGTGTTCAGGGGCAGCTGCTGGAGGCGCCACCGCTCGTGCTTGCGGGTCTTTGCGCATCATATGAAAGCACGCAGAATAGCGCTAAATAAACTTGTAAGGTTTATTATGTAATAAAATCGGGCATATCGCACCACGCGCTATGCCCGAGTGCATCCCTAGAACTTTGCGATAAAGTTGATGAACACGCCTTCGTCGTCATATGTCAAATCGGTTAGATCATCCGAGAAACTGCCGGTGTTATACCCGAGGCCCAACTTTACGTTGTTGCCCAGATGGTAATACGCAGCCCCCAGCATCCCCACTTCTGACAGGCCGGCGTCCGAGGCTTCCAGATAGCGGCCTTCGATCAGCAGATCCCACTTGTGCGTCAGGTGATAGCGCCCGTTCACCACGCCCAAAAACGCGTCGTTATCGGCCAGTGCGATGGTGTCATCCGGTGCTGATTTGCCCCAACGGCCACCCAGTTTTCCGCCTAAGGTCCACTGCGGATTGATGTCGTATGATCCATCTAGGGACAAAACATGGCTGGTCTGGCGCGGGCCACGGCCGGTTTCGCCGTCAATTTCCTGACCCACGGAATCCTTCAGAAAGCGGTACTTGAACAGCATGTTAAAGCGGTCATTGTCCACGGGCCGGAACGCATATCCAAGCTGCGCATCGGTATATTCGCCAGACTGGATAGAGCTGTTGTCCGTATCCGTGTCGGCGTAATCAAGCGAGAACAAAAGCTGCTGCCGCTCGTCGATTTTGTAGCGTGCCGAGGACACGAACAGGAACGCATCACTGTCGCGGTTTGTGCCAAGTGTCTCACCGCGATCACGGCGGAATTCGGCACGGGCACGCCATGACAACCCGCCTTCGTCCTCAAACCGCGCCCCCAGCGACAGGCCCTTGCGGTCAAAATCACCATTGAGATCATCGCGGACCTGACCATACTCAAAGCTGCCCAACAGGGTCAGTTGTTCGGTGGTGCGGTATTCGACGCCATAGGTGTTGGTCAGCGACTTGTGGCTCCCAAACATGTCATAGGTGTTTTCGCCATAAACATCGATATCCGTGCTCAGCTGACGGCGCCCACCTGCCACGTACTGGCCGCGGTCCTTGCCGATCAGATCTGTGCCTGCGAACTCGCGGTCGGGATCAAGGCGGTAGCCAAAATACAGATTATCGGTTTCATTACGTTGGTACGAAATCAATGCCGATCCGGCGGCACCCAGTGACCCGTCGGAAATCTCGCCCTCAAGCGTCCATTTTTTGGCAAAGCGGTATTTGGCCCCTGCCCCGACGCGATTATTACGTTCCAGACCGCCTGACCGGTCCAAGGTACCTTGCCCGTAGATGTACCATGCGAAATCGTCACTTTCAGTGAATGTTGCCCGCAGGGCAGCATCCGTTCGCGTCCCGTTCTCGTCGGGGTCGCCGGCAGGCGTCGTCCGTTCGAGGTGTTCTGCCCCGAATTCGAGCTTTATCCGGTCCGAGACGAGATAGGATATTTCGGCCCCGCCTTCGCGCTTGATACGACCATCAGCGTCATTGAAGCTGTCGAAGTAAAAGCGAAAAGCGGTACGCTCGCTGGCATCAACATCCAGTGAAACACCCCAAAGCTGCTCGTCTACACGGGTTTCGTAATCTAGCGTAGAGAAGCCTGCATCGCGGTCCTCGTAGTAGAGCGACACAGAACCGGGGGTTTGCAAGCCGATGTCCTGTAGATCTACACGTGCGCGGGCCGAGACTGCCTCGCCTGTGCCATCGGTGACGCCCGCGGTTGGATCATTTTGAATGATCAGGCCACCATCGTTGGAAAAGCTGGAGCCAAAGCCCGGCCCTTCGGTTTCGGCATATTCCAGCGCCAGATAACTGCGTTCGCTGACTTCCCAAAGAATATCCACGGATTGGGCGGTCTGGTCGGCTACATCGGTTTGCTCGACTAGACCGGTATAGCCAAGCCGCAGGTTGTCACCCGCCCATGTCTCGGCACGGCCACCATAGCTATAGCCATCCACGTCACCGGCGACTGGAGTGTATTCATAATTGGCAACCAGCAGCACATCAAATTCGCCGCCCGGCTGCGTGACGACTGTGCCTGAGGTGGTTGAGCCCGTCAGTGGTTCCGACAACAGGATCGTACCCTGAACATAGTTGATGCGGTAATCACGGCCCGCCGTCAGGGTGCGGGTGTCAACAACACGTCCCGTATCCCTGTCGCGTATTTCGACGGTCAAAGTCTCTGAATCAACCGAGATATCCTGCCGCTGCAAGAAATAGACCGATCCGCCGGTGCCCAGAAAGCTGTCACGTCCGGGCAAGTTGTCCGGGCTGGCGGCATAGGCCTCGATGGACACACGCGATTGGCCGCGTGATGTGGTTTGCGGGCTGCGATATACCCCCTGCGCGCCATAAAGCGTGCGCTCGTTGCGCAGGTAATAGCCGCCCGAAACGCTGGATTTGTAATTACCCCACATAATGTGGCTGCCATCGCGCTCCGCCCGCAGGAAGAATTTGCCATCTGTTGGCGCGCCCTCTTCATAGGTGCTGTCGTCACCATAGGTCGGGTAGGCGTTCTCGCGTTGTAAACGCAGCAGCACGTTGTAGGGGTCTTTTTTGTCGAGGTCACGGAAGATATCTGACAGTTCTTCTTCGCCGGTATCAACAGATCCCGTCAGGATCCAACCATTCTGGGTCTTGCCTTTGGTATAGCCTGCAATGCGGCCATAGCTGTAGCTGCGGTCAAATTCACCACCCGCAGCACTGACGCCGCCCTGCGTTCTGAGCCCATAGGTCAGATCGACGATGCCGGTATAGAACCACTCCGAGCGCGGAATAGAGATGTCGCGCTCGACATAGGTGTCTTCCCCTGCGCCGTTGACTTTCACGGCAACCGATTGATCACCCGCAGGCAGGATACGTTGGAGTACAAAGGCGCCTGACGGATCGGGGCGCACGGTTTCACCCAGCGTGCTGACAACGGCGCCGGGGCGTACATCGGTACCGCTGACCGTTACCGCGCCGCCATAGACGGGAATGCGGCGTATGCCACCACCATCGATACCCAGTTCGGGTGGAGGGGCCTCCAGATCGGTCACTTCGCCGGGATTTGGTGTGCGTAGGGGCACGGGGCGGGTTTCGTCATAGCGTCCTTGCGCGTCATAGACACGGTAGACCATGATCAAATCATCGCCTTGCGGCACTTGCAGGTTGGCGGTGCCGTTGGCGGCAATGGGTGCGGTTGCAACAACGCGCGGCCCGCCACGGGCCGCCGTGTCGATCAAGCGGATTTCGCCGCGGGTGACATACGCGGGATAGTTCATCTGGCTCTGCACCTGCATTACATCACCCGCACGCGGAGTGCGTTCGTTGGTAATTAACGCGGTCAGACGCGGCCTGACCTCAAGGCCGTCAAATGTGACCTGTAGTTTTGCGCGTTCCAACACACGGTCTTCGCGGGCTTTCGTCGTGGACAGACGTGGATCGCCGGACACCGCATTGCCATCAATAGAGATGACAAAACCGGAACCGTCTTGTGCCTGCCCTGCTGCCGAGAGGGCCAACAAGGAAACACCCGCAAGAATGGCGATGCGAGGGAATTTAACTGGGCTACGCATTACATTTCCCTCATTTCGTTTTCGTTACTGTTTTTTCGATGACAAGTTTGTACTTGCCCTTTCCGCGCCAGCGGTCGCGGATCAGCTTCTCCAGAGTGCGCAGGCGGGCGCGGCCCACATCAGGTGCTTCACCGTCTTGCAGGATATAGGTCAACTGGAGCACAGAGGGCTTTTGGGCGATCTGCGAAATCAACCCGTCCACCGCATTGGCCAATGCCGGCTGGGGCGCGGTATCGCCCGCTACAAACGCTGTGGCTGTCAGATCAATATCGACCACATTCCCCAGACGCGCACCAAAGTTCAGCTTGGCGAATTTGCCGGCTGTCAGGCGGACCACCCGCGGGTTTTCCGTGGTGACGTTGAAGCCGGTGGGCAGCGTACGGGTATCCAGTTTCAGCATGAAGTTACTACCGATGTTGCGCGGCAACGCGGCACAAGGCAGCGAATAGCGGCCGTGCTCATCTGTCGTGATAAGGATGCCGTCAGGGGTAACGAGGCGTACGCCTGCAAGGCCCGGTTCTGATTGGTCTTCACGTTGTGGGATTGCATCCAACTTGCCGAATTTACCGCCACCGACATAGCTGTCATCGATAATCGGCTCAGCCAAAGTACCTGGTCCGTCCTGATAGCCATTGCCATTACGGTCGTTGAACACGCGGCCAATCACGTCCGAGCAATCAAAGACATGTTCCGGATCAACCCTTACCGCAGCTTCGGCGATGTTGGAGACGGTCCTGCCAAAGCTGTTGTCGAGGTAGGTGCGGTTGGTGCGGGTGCCAAACTCGCCCGTGCGCGCAACACGCACGGCGAGGGTCACAGTCGTCGTCGCCCCCGACGCCAGATCATCGCGCCATTCCAGCGTACGACCAGTGATCACAGGATCAACCGCCACACCGTTCACGCGGCCCGTCCCGGGCGTATAAAGCAGACCTGAAGGCAGGCGATCAATGATGCGCGCATTCAATATGTCCAACTCGGTGTTGTTGGTAAATGTGAGCGTATAGTTCACGGTTTCACCAAAGACTGCCGTGCGACGATCTGCTGTTTTGGTCGCAACAACGTCCGTTAGCCCCTCACAGGTGCGGATCGGGATGTTGTTACCGATCAGTATCGGATCACCCGCCGCTACTGTAAAGCTGGTGTAGAAAGGATTTGCCGTTGCGGTAGAGTCTGTGAGCAGACCAGTTTCACCCGCAGGCAGCGATCCAATGACACCTGGATTGGCGGGCGCAAAGCTGGTCGCATCCAGATTTCCAAGAGTGAGGCGATCGACGGAGGCCTGTGTATCATCGGGATAGGTGATGCCCAGCACATAAGTCCCCGGTGAGGTGACAAAGAACTGGTAGGTGCCATCCGTCCCGCCGCGCACAACCGTGATTGGCCCCGAGGTGCCGGCACCGGTTTGGGTAAACCCGCCGCCAGAGACACTTACCAGACCGCCGGTCAGCAGGCGACCGTCATCTTCGCAATAGAATGCGCCGGTCGGGTCATAGTCGAACTGGTCGGCGATCCCGTCGCCATCGCGGTCGGCGGTCGGCGATTCAAGGTAGTCAGGAATGCCATCGCCGTCCTGATCCGTGGTCAGTACAACAACCTGACCTTCGGTCGGTACGGCAAGTTGGGTAGACACAACAGAAGCCGTGTTTGGCGCACCGGGTTGGCCAGTGGCTGTGGCATAGACCATCTCAAGGGTGATTACGCCTGTTGCACCGGGCGCAAGGGAGGCATCCCCGCTCAGCAATTCGGTAACCGAATTGCCGTTATAGGTCGTGTTCGCGGTCCCGTCTGCAAAGCCCGTGATGCTGACAGTAGGCGGATAAGTTTCCGCCAACAGCACTGCGGGCGACAGGAAGGCCACCAGATCGTCGCGCACCCGAATACCAGATTGCGTGACGTTGCCTGTGTTCGTGACTGAAATGGTAAATGTAGCGCGCTCGACCGTCGGGAAGAGGAGCGCGTTGGTGCCTGCTGCTTTTACAATCTCGAAGCTGGGCAATGCTGCAACGGGCACAACAGTCGGGTCATCGAGTCCGTCCCCGTCGTCGTCTGACACGTCAATCAGGGTCCCGCCTGACGGTGTCAGGGCGGTTGCTGTGACAGTGTTGACGAGACCGCCGACATCAACGTCTTCTTGTGTCAGCACCACGCTGACCGTGTATGTGGCAATTTCGCCGAGGGCGAGCGTGCCCGCAGGTGATGGCGGTGTGCCGTCTGACCCGACAAATGTGACAGGTGGCGTACGTGGGTTGGCCTCCCGAATATCTGTAGTGATGTCCGCCATGGTGATATTGTTCAGCGTTACATTGCCAGTGTTGCGCGCAGTGATGATAAAGTCGACGGTTTCACCGGCCAGCGCGCCAATTGCATCGGGATCGGCAATCTTGATCACTTCCAAACCGGGTTCCAGATCAATGACCAGTGCAGTTGGGTCATCCTTGGTATTGCCGTCATTGGGATTGCCGTTGTTGGAAATACCTGTAACCGCATCCCCGTTGGGATCCAGCGCACTTATCAACGCGGTGTTCAACAGTCCGCCTGCGTCAATATCGTCTTGGGTCAGCAGATGGTTCACTTGCCATGTGGCTGTCTGTCCCGGTGCCAGAGCTGCAGGGACGTTCACCTCAACCGCACGCGCGAGAACAGGCGTGCCGTCCAAGCGTGTCATGCTGTCCGAAGCCACAAGATTGGTCAGGTTCTGGTTGCCAGTATTCAGCGCGTTGATCTCGAAAACGATGGTTTCACCTGCGGTGGTGCCGCTGCTTACAATCGTCTTTTCGACGCTGATTGCTGGCGCTGGCGGAGCGATGAATTCGGTCACATCGCCGGTGGAGTCGCCGTCACTGTCAATGCCATCATCCGATATATCGCTCACGCGGCTGTTTTGCAGATCACGCGCATTTACTGTCACCTGATTGAGCAAGCCGCCGGCATTAATGTCACTTTGGCGCAGCCTTCGGGTCGCAGTGTAAACCCACGTTTCATTGACATCCAACTCACCGTCGCTGTCCAGGTCCGTGGAATCACGCAGTGCAAAAGGCGCATCCAGCGTGACAGCTCCGCCACCCAGTCGCGTCATCGTGTCGATTACCGCCACATTTCGAAGGCTGATATTACCGGTGTTGCGGACAAACAGGGTGTAATTGACCGGCTGGTCCAGAACGGCCGGAGCCGGAGCCACCACTTTGGTTGCTTCAAGGCTGCCATTGCGGACAGGTCCCGGTGTGGTCACATCTGCGGTATCGCTGGCGCTAGAGCCACGCGGACCATCGCCTGTGACGGTGGCCGTGTTGTCGATGCTGCCAGCATCCACATCTGCCTGCGTAATCACCCGCTCCAAGGAGCAGCTGTTGTTGGTCGCTCCGGGGAGCAATGTGGCAATCGAGCAGCCGTAATTGGCATCCATCACATCTGTCACGGTGAGGTTTCTCAGCGTAACATTGCCTGTGTTTTCGACGGCGAACAGATAGGTCAGCGTGCTTCCAACAGCGCCAAACGGCGTTGGCGTAGCGGTCTTAGTCAGGACCATTGCCGGGTCCGGTGCCGGCATGTTGAGGACCAGTGTCCGCTCATCATCTACACGATCACCCTGCGGGGTAATCCCGCGTGTTGTGGCGATGTTTGTGAGGGTGCCGGAATCTATATCGGCCTGCGTCACGACATAGGTGCCGGTACACTCAAGGACTTCGTCCCGCTCCAAAACCTCTTGGGCGCAGGTAAAGTTTGTGAGCATGGGATCGCTGATCGACACGCCGCGCAGGGATTGGTTGCCCGTATTGGTGGTCGTTAGCGTATAGGTCAGCACCTGACCTGCGCCCGTCACCGTCAGGGGGGCGGCAGTTTTTTCCAACTCGATCGCGGGTGCCAGATCGGCAGCAACGGTGACGCTAGAGGGGGGCGACGTGACTTGGGTATCGTCGGCACCAAAGAAAGTTTGTGCAAAGGCTTCGTTAAAGACCTCTCCGCGGTCCAGATCGTCCTGCGTTACGAGATAGGTGCCACCACACGTCAGGGTTTCTCCGGCGGAAAAGTCTGGATCGGCTGCTGTCGAGGTAAAGCACAACACCTGCCCGAACAATGTGTCGGTCACTGTCACGGGGGACGCAAATGCACGCGTTCCGGTATTGGTGATCAGGAAGCTATAGGTGAGTTGATCATCCACTTCAGAGAATGTCGAACCCGTCTGCACTGTCTTGAGAATGCTTAGCGCTGGAACGCCCCGTTCGGGGATTGTCGCAGAGGCAAGCGGCGAGGTGGTGGTGCCGTCACTCGCGCTGGCAAGGTTGGTGACGCTGCCCAGATCCACATCGGTGGCGGTCACGGTATACGATGCGCGGCAGACATAGGTGCCACCAGGGGCAAGGCCCTCTGCCGGGAAGGCATCACAGGTAATGTCGCTGCTCGGGATTAGGTTGTCAGTCACTACAACTGGCGTTTTGATTGTCACATTTCCAGTGTTTGTCGTGGTATAGGTGTAGACCGCAACTGTACCTGTGGTGAAGTCCTCTGACGAGATCGGATCAGCAACTTTTTCCAAAGACAGCGCAGGGTTTTGTTGCGCCAGAATGGAGGCCGTTGCAGGTAGCGATGTTGTGCCATTCGCACTCGCTGTTGCGGAGTTGTCGATGCGACCTGCATCAATATCGTCCTGTGTCACGGCGTATGTCGCGCTACAGGTCAGCTGTTCCAGCGGTGGCAAGCCACCTGCGGGTACCGCAGGACAGGTAATTGTTCCGCCTGCATCGGTGATCAGTGGATCGGCCACGGTTATCGGACCAGCAAAGGTTACATTGCCGCTGTTGGTCACGCCGAAAACATATGTCAGCAGTTGACCTACGCTGTCAAAACTCGCGGGGGCATCATCTGCCAGCCCTTTGACAAGCGTGAGTTCGGGCGCGGCTGGCACGGTCAGAACAGTCGGGTCGTTGACCGTATTTCCGTCACCGTCATCGCCATTGTCGGTGATGTCGCTTACAGGCGATCCCACAGGCGGGGTGCCAACGACACGTGCGGTGTTCACGATGCCGCCTGCATCAATATCTTCCTGCGTCAGGGTGTAAAACGCGCGGTAGGTCGCGAATTCGTCCGGCTCCAAAACGCCGACAGATGACCCAGCGGAAGCGCCTGTAAAGACGGGCTGCGTTGTCAGTTCAAGGGCCGTGCCATCCGCGCGCGTCAGCGTGTCACTTGCAACAGCCACACCGGTTAAAGTGACGTTGCCCCTGTTGCGGATCACGATTTCAAACCCGATGGAGGCGTCGACAACCGGTTCGCTGGAGGCGATGGTTTTCTCACCCTCGATCCTTGGCATACTGGGTATGCGCGTGGCCGTTGGGTTGTTATCGCCATTGGCCGGAACGCCATCATCCGAGGCATCGATGACCAGTGCATTATTCGGCGCAATACCGCGCGCGGTGACCTGATTACTTACCCCTCCGGCGTTAATGTCGTCCTGCGTCAGGATGTGTTGGACGGTATAGGTCCAGATTTCGCCGACTTCCATCAACGTTAGGGCATTGGCATCGCCGCTGACATATGCAGGGATCGGTGCCGGTTCTATATTGACGCCATTGAGACGGCGCAGAGAGTCCACCAGACTGATGCTGCGCAAGGTCTGGTTGCCTGTGTTCGCTACGGTAATCGAATAAGACAGTACGTCACCAGCGGTCGGAGGTGTCGACAGCCCTGTTTCGTCAACAGTTTTAACGACCGTCAGTTCGGGATTGTTGAGCTGCGGTGTAATCGTCAGCGGATCAACAAAAGTTGGCGTGCTGCCATCCGGCCCGGTTGCCGAAACGGTCGCAGTGTTGCTCAGAACGGTCTGGGTATCGACATCATTTTGCGTCACTAAATATGTCGCTGTGAAGGTTGCGATGTCACCGGGGGCAAGGCTGCTCCAGCTGCCATCGTTTGCAACGGCGTCGTTGCTATCACCCGCAGGAGCGGTATCCACAGTCAGTGCATCCCCCGCAACCGGAAGCACCACAGTGCCGGATGCAGATGTGTGCAAGTCACGCACTCTCGCGTTGCTGAGGGTCAGGTTACCGCTGTTTGTTACGGTGTAGGTATAAGTAATCACTTCGCCCGCAGCGACATCGCCTGTAACATCAGCGCTCTTTTCGAGCAGGATTTGAGGGTTGGCGATGGCCGGAACGGTGACGCTGTCGGTTTCTTCTCCGGGTGTGGCGGGCAAGGGGGCCTCAGGGGACGACGCGCGGGCGATGTTGGTGATCGCGCCGGCGTTCATATCCGCCTGCGTGACCGTATAAGGTGCTTCGCAGCGCAAAGTGCCGCCCGGTATGATGCCCAGTGCAGAGATCGGTGCACAGGTCACATTTGCAATGCGGTCATCGGTGATTTGCGGCTGTGCGGTGAGCGTGATGTTGCCGCTGTTTGTGATCAGGTAAACATAGTTTATGACCTGACCCGCGCCGGTGACCTGCCCGACGTCCGCCGATTTCACGAGGCTGAAGGCTGGCATGTGATCAGGGCCGCGTACGAACAGATCGCCCGTGCCTGTCACCGTTGGCGCATCCGGTGTCGCAGCAACGGCAGTGCCATTGGCCACGTTGACAAAACCGCCGAACGGATCGGCCCCGCCATTCAGCGCATCCACGTCGGCCTGCGTTGTTGTGTAAGAGACAAGGCACCTGCTGTCTTCCTGACCCGGTGCGAGGGTGCCGATATTACAGCTCGCAGGTGTGGTAACGCGTGCGTCTGACAGCGTGATATTATCGAGGGTGATATTGCCTGTGTTGCGCGCCGTCAGGCGGAACTGGATAACCTGATCCGGTCCGGTAAATGCGGCCTGTCCTGCTGCTGGTGTCGGCACCAGTGTTTTGGCCACATCCAGCACAGGTGCAGGCACTGTTAACAGCGCGGAGACCGTCGCCTCACCGCGAACAGTAGCACCTTGTGGTGTCTGTGCAGAGGTTGCGGCCACGTTAATCAGCGATTGATTGTCTATGTCTGCCTGCTTCACGCGGTAGGTGCCGGTACAGACCAACGTAGCGCTTGGGATCAGCACTACGTTTGCAGGTGCTGGCACTTCGCCAACCGTACAGGTCAGTACGGGCAGCATGGGATCTCTGATCGCAACGCCACTGAGGGTCTGATTGCCGCTATTGGTCGCGGTTAAACGGTAGGTAACCAACTCGCCAACTGATACGGATCCGGTCGGGGCGCTGATCGCTTTGGCCAATGTGAGCAACGGAGCGGCATCCGCATTAACTGTTTTGGTTGCCGCCGGTGAGATCACTGAAATCTGGTTCGGTGTGCCGGGTGCAAACACGGTCTGCGCAACGGCCTCATTAGTGACAAAGGTCGCGTCCAGATCTGCTTGGGTGATGGGATAGGTCGCTTGGCAGGTCGCAATATCCCCCACACCGAACACCCCGTCGGCTGAAGCGTCATGGCAGACAATTGGTGTCGGGATCCGGTTGTCCGTCACAACAATATCTTCGGTGAGGCCGGTATTGGACGTGTTGGTAACAACATAGCTATAGGTGATGATATCGCCCACTTCGGCGTAGGTGATATCGTTCGGGACAGAGTTCTTGACGATGCTCAGGGACGGATCAGCGCCCACCGGATAAATGGCGCTGTCACTGGGTGAGGTAACGGGCGTGCCGTCAAAAGAACCTGTGGCAGATGCGGTGTTATTGGTTGCTCCGAGCTGTAGATCGCTCAATCCAAGGGTATAACTACCATCACAGGTCAGCGTATCTCCAGGGGCAAGGCTGCCGCCCGGCACTGCGGGGCAGCTTGCATTTGTCGCAAGTGAATCATTGATGGTGATTGGCCCATCTATTGTCACGTTGCCATCGTTGATCAGCGCGAATTCATAGGTCAGCACAGTGCCGATATCGAACAGGTCCGGCGTTGCTGCCAACAGCGTTTTGGTCATACTCAGGGATTTGGTCTGTATCGCGGGGGCTGTTGCATCCACTGGTGCGGATTGAACAGGTCCGCCATCAAACAGCGCCTGCGACGTTGCTGTGTTGGTGACAAAGCCGCGATCTAGGTCTTCCTGCTCGGCGGTCCAAACCTGTTCACAAGTAACTGACGCCCCCGGTGCCAGTGGTCCGGTTGCACAGGCAAGGCCAGTGCCGATCTGGTCGTCATCCAATGTAACAGGTCCGGCGAGCGTTACGTTTCCGTCATTTGTGACGGTAAAGGTATAGGTGATCTGATCGCCTACCGCGTCAAAGCTGCCTGCTGATGTGGCTAAGATGCCTTTGGTTGTAACAAGGGCAGGTCTCTGGATTGCAGGGCTCACCACAGTAGAGGGCAGCGTGTTCCGCGGTGCTACTGTCGGGTCGCCCGGATTTACGGGGATCAGTGGTTGGTCAATGCTGGCAGTGGCCGTGTTAGACACATCGCCACGGTCCAGATCGGCCTGCCCGATACGGTAGCTGCCCGTACAGGTGGCGCTTGCTCCCACAGCCAATGGCGGCGCAGGACACGTCACACCACCAAGCCCTTGTGCATCAATGATCGGGTCGCTGATCGTGAATGGCGCGGTCAGGGTTATGTTGCCTGTGTTTGTAACCACAAATTCGAACGGAATGATCTGGTTGACGGTATCAAATGGCACAGGAGCGCCTGCGGCCAACTGCTTTACCATCATGAAGGCGGGCGCACCCTGAAGGTTCACTTCTGTAGGGTCATCGGTGGTGTTGCCATCGGCGTCATTACCATCGTCAGATATATCGCTGACAGGTATCCCACCGGGCGCCGTTGCCTCGACGACAGCAGAGTTCCGTACGCCACCTGCATCAATGTCTTCTTGAAGAAGTTCATAGCTGACGCGGTATTCCCATGTCTCGCCAACTTCGAGTTCGCCTGCGACCCCGGCGTCACCGCCAGTCGGGACAGGAATCAGGTCCAGCCGTGTACCGTCACGACGGTTGAAGGTATCCGTGAGCTCCACATTGCTGAGGGTCACGTTGCCTGCATTGCGCGCAGTGATCACAAAGCTGATGGAGTCACCGACCTGAACAGGGGTTTGCAGGCCGGTCACGTTCGCCACTTTGGTCACATCCAGCAATGGCGCGCGCGGGATCGCTGTGATCGTCGGATCATTATCATTCGCGCCGGGCGTTGCATCGTCCGAGGCATCCGAGATCGTGCCGCCACCGGGCAGGTCGCCTGCCGCGAGTGCTTCGTTGCTGATTTGCCCCGCGTCGATGTCAGCCTGCGTGACCGCATAGGTCGCGGTAAAGACCATCGGCACTGTTCCAACAGGCAGGTCCAGCGCGGGACCGCCACCCAGTGCCGCACCACCACTTTGTAGGGTCGGTACGGGGGATGTTCCCGTACCGCTGAATGTGGTCTCGCTTATTACAGGGTCCAGCACAGACACGTTGCCCGCATTCGTCAGCGTGTAGGTATAAGTGATGATATCGCCCACACCCGCAATGCCGTCAGCACCGGGATCAAACACCGAAGTTTTTACCAAGCCGATCGCCGGGGCGGGAGGAAAGATTGTGACAGTCGGATCATTATCGGCAGGGTTTGCGCTGCCATCATCAGACTGGTCACTGACCGGATTGCCCGCAGGGTTGGTCGGACTGCTGACAGCAATGCTCGCCTCGCCGACAGCGACGTTGGCCACGCCGCCCGCGTCAATCGCGGGTTGGGTCAGGACGAATTGGGCCAGATAAGTCCATGTTTCGCCGACATCTAGAAGGCCATCACCGTCAATATCACCATCGTCAAATGTGGGATCACTGCTGAGCGCCAAAGCGCCGCCCTTTGCATCCTGCAATGTATCATCCACCGTTGGCGCGGTCAGCGTGACGTTACCGGTGTTTGCAACAGTGATCGTATAATCAATCACATCACCGGGTTTTACCGGTGTGCTCAGCCGCGGGGTCGCTACCTTTACCGTTTGCACCGAAGGCACCCGCACAATTGGTGTTTGTGTCGGGTCATCGCCGTCCAGATCGGCCGGATCGGATAGATCACTGACCGGATTGCCCGCAGGGTCATTGGCGCTGGCGGTGGCTTGGTTTTCGACCGTGCTGGCGTCAATGTCGTCCTGCGTCAGGATATAGGTCGCTGTGAATATAATCGTGTCACTGCCAACAGGCAGATCAATGGTTGCCGGATCGCCCCCAATGGACTGTCCGCCGCTGGCATATACGGGTTCGGGCACGATCCCCGCCCCGCCAAAACCGGTTTCGATAATGCTCACATCATAAAGCGTCTGGTTACCGGTGTTGCTGATAGTGTAGGTATAGGTGATCGTATCACCCACATCGGCACGGCCATCCGCGCCAGTGTTTACAACACCGGTTTTCAACACATCGATATCGGGATCCGTGTCAAACAGCGCGATCGTCGGGTCATTCGCCGGGTCGTTGTCAGCGTCAGGCCCGTCAGTGGCACCCGCATCATCATCCGAGATATCCGAAACAATATTGTCGGCAAGGTCCCGCGCCACAGCGGTCACCGAGTTGGAGAGCCCACCCGCATCTAGGGCCTGTTGGTCCATCGTAAAGCTGGCAGCGTATTCCCAGATTTCACCAACATTCAGGAAACCATCGCTATTGGTATCGCTGGCAGGCAACAATGCAGGTTCAGACGCCAGGGACAATGCTTCCCCTCTGGTATCCAGCAGCGTATCGGTAAGCACAGGGGCTCTAAGCGACTGATTGCCCGTGTTTGCCACGGTAATTACGAAGCCGATGGTATCGCCAACCTCTGCCGGAGAGGACAAATTTGTCGCGCCAATACGCTTTTCCACGACCAGCTGACCAGCGCGGGGCAGTTGCGTCACGGTCGGATCTTGTGAATCAGGGGCCGCGCTGTTGTCATCGGACACATCGCTGCCTGGCACACCGGCAGGGCTCACGCCCGACGCGGTGGCCTGATTGGACACAGCGCCTGCGTCCAGATCGTCCTGCGTCAACGCATAAGTCGCGGTAAATAACAGCTCTCCGTTGCCGACAGGCAGATCGAAAATCGCGGGATTGCCGCCAAGGTTCGCACCACCGCTTAGGTAGACCGGTAAGGGTGTTGTCCCTGTTCCGCCAAAGTCGGTTTCAGCAATGACCACATCCAGCATGTCCAACAAGCCGGTGTTGGTGATGGTATAGGTGTAGGTGATTGTATCATCCACATCCAACACGCCATCGCCGCCATCGTCCGTAACCGCGGTTTTAATCACCGCAATCTGTGGAATGCCGTTCAGCACAACATCTGTTGTTACGGCATTGCCCGGTACCGGAAGGCGCTGTGGATCATCTGCAGTAACGGCAACAGCGTTACGGATTCCGCCCGCGTCGATCGCAGGTTGCGTGACGTCAAAGCGGGCGGTGTAAACCCACGTCTCGCCAATATCGAGCTTGTTGTTGTTGTTGGTATCGCCAAACGCCGGGCTGGCCAGAGCCGGTTCAACTTCGAGGTCCAGCGGATTGCCGTCGATGTCCGTCAGCATATCGGTCAATACAGGCGGATCAAGTGTCTGGTTGCCTGTATTCTCGACCTCGATCCGGAAGGGTATTTGCTGGCCAACCACGGCAGGTGTGGTGATGTTTGTTTCATCTGCTGTCTTTGTCACAGCGATCTGGGGCGCCTTGTTAATCGTCGTGACAGACGCGTCATCCTGATTTGAGGCTGGAGGAGTTCCGACAGGGCCGGTGCCCGTAACGGTAACAACGTTTGCCAGCGTAAATTGCGCATCAACATCTGCCTGAGTGACCGTGTAGGTGGCGGTGAATGTGACGGCATCACCGGGGCCAAGTGTGCTCCAGATACCGGGTCCGGCTGTATCGACCGATGTTCCGGCTTCGTTGATATCTGTGGTCAGGACATCCCCGCCAACGACAAGGGGTGCTGTACCACTGGCCGAGGTATGCTGGTCATCCACCGTGACATTTTCGAGGGTCACATTGCCCGTATTCGTGACAACATAGGTATAGGTGACATCTTCGCCCACAGCCACGTTAACAAGCGGGCTCGCCGTCTTGGCGACTGTAATCGCAGGTGTCTGTACCGCATCGATTTCCAATGTGGCGGTATCATCCGGCGATGGCACGACCTGAGAGCTGCTAACAGTAGCTATGTTGGTCACGCTGCCGCTGTCCAGATCGGCCTGTGTCACATTATACGTTGCAGTACAGCTGTAGTCAGTCAACGGGGCCAAACCGCCTGCGGGAAATGGCTCGCAGGCGAAGGTGCCGATTTTGTCATCGGTGATTTGTGGCACTTCGGTCAGTGTTACGTTGCCGAAATTGCCAACGGTATAGGTGTAGGTAACCAACTGGTTATACGTGTCAATTTCCGTCAAATCAGCCGTCTTCGACAGAATGAAATCAGGCTCCCGCTCGGGGCCAATGACCAACACTTCACCGCTGCGCGTGATCGCCGGCAATGCCGCGTTGTTCGGAGTGGCGGTAACGTTTGCAACGTTCACAAATCCACCGAAGACTGTCGTACCGTCCCTGTTGATCGTGTCGATGTCTTCCTGGGTAACTTTATAGACGAATTCGCAGGAACTATCGGTCGCGCCAGGGGCAATGGGACCAACGGTGCAACTGGGGGGCACAACCGACCGGCTATCGGTGATGGTGGCAGTCTGCAACGTGATGTTGCCCGTGTTTTCTACAGCAATGACAAAGGTAACTTCCTGATCGACCGAACTGAAATCAGACTCAGGGCCCACGGGGCGAATGGTGGATTTTGTCACAACCATGTCCACGACCGGATCTTCGATAATAACCGTGTTCGTCGGCTCCCCCGACAACGCGACACCCTGTGGATCAGTGGCCCTGCCAGTTGCTGTGTTAACCAGTGTCTGCGCGTCTACGTCCTGTTGCCGAACCGTATAGATACCCGTACATACCAATGCCTCACCGGGCAGAAGGGTAACATTTGCAGGCGCTGAGGTGCCGGCGGGGTTCACGATACATGACAAGTCGGGGACCAGCGGGTCGGTCAATGTCACGCCGAACAGAGTTTGGTTGCCTTCATTGCTGGCCGTCAATTGATAGGTCAGATCCTGATCCAAACCAGCGCCATCCGGAATGGGTGTAATCATTGCTTTGGTCACGATCAGCGACGGGTCTTCCGCGATTGTGATAGTTTCAGCCGCGTTGGGTGAGACTACATTCGTCGCATCTCCAGCAGTCCCGAATACAGTTTGCGCGGTGGCGTTATTGGTCACAAAACCACGGTTCAAATCGGCTTGGGTCAGTGGGTAGGTAAAGTCGCATGTAATGGTACTTGCCGGCAGCGGATTTTGTGGATCAGGGCTGCTTGGCAATGCTGAGCCTGCTGTCTTACACACCAGCGGACCCGGGATTTTGTCATCGACAATCGTGATTTCCCCGACCAACCCGACATTGCCTGTATTGGTTACAAAATATCGGTAAGTCACGATATCCTGAGTGCTGTCATATGCGGCAGTGCCATCGACAGGCGTCGCTGTGACGGGCAACTCTTCTTTTACCAGCGACAGTGCCGGTTTCGCATCCACAGGAAAGATCGCATCGTCACTGGGCGATTTTACGGGCTGGCCGTTGAACTGTCCGGTTGCCGTCACAACGTTTGTTGCAGCGCCGAGTGCGAGGTCGTTGTTGGTAATGACATGCTGTGTTGTACAACTGAGTGTGTCATTCGGCAGAAGTGCGTTGTTGGTCAGGGCATCACAGGTAAAGCCGGAAGGGAACGGTACGAGGCTGTCGCTGAAAGTAATCGGACCGTCGATGGTCACGTTACCGAGGTTGGTAACGACGATTGTATAGTCAAGGCGCTGACCGGCATTGAACGTGGCACCCGATGGGCCAACGAATGATTTTTCAATGCCAAGTGCGATGTTCTGAACCGCATTGATCGTGACGCTATCTGTGGGTGAGGCAACTGCCACAGTTGTGTTGTCGCGATCCACAAAGGTGGTATCAGCGTTCGCAACATTGGTTACTGTCCCATCATCAAGCGCGTCCTGATCCGCGCGATAGATCTGCTCACAGGTGACTGTGCCCCCCGGCAAGATCGGCGGCGCTCCACAGGTTAACGTACCGCTGATTTTATCATCTGTGATCGTGATCGGATTGAGCAATGTGACATTGCCGCTGTTGGTCACGACATATTCAAAAGTGACCGGATCGTTGACTGCCCTATAGCTGGCCGCAGACCCTGTCTTGACCCGCTTGTCGATGCTGAGCGCAGGCCGCTGGGTGGCGTCGATACGCACAATGTCCGGCGCGGACGACACGGTAACGGTCGTCGGACCGCCCGGTGTCTGCGGGATAACAGGCTGCGCGATTGTCGCCGTAGCGGTATTTTCAATAAACCCGTCGTTCAGCATCTGCTGCGTTACAGTTGATGTCGCGGTGCATTCGATAGAGTCACCAATCGCGAGGCCAGCACTGGGCACAGCGGGACAGGTCACTCTGGCAATGCGGTCGTCAGCAATCGTAATGGGACCCGTCAGGGTGATATTGCCTCGGTTGAATACATTGTAGGTATAAGAAAGAGTTTGACCAAGCGTGTCATAGGTCCCGACAAAGCTGGTTGCCTTTTCGACCTCAAGCGCGGGGAGCTGCGCAGGCCCTGTAACGGTCACTTCGTCCTGTGCAGTGACCACAGTTGACCTTCCCAACGATCGGCCCGTAACGCCAACGGTATTGGTATAGCTGCCCAGATCGACGTCGAGCTGATCGAACGCTTTCGTTGCGGTCAGTGTAGCACCACCGGAACATGAACTGGTGGTCGCACCCGGCAACAGATCATCCAGCGGACATGAAAAGCCCAGATCGGGATCGTTCACTACCAGACCTGTCAGGGTCACATTGCCGTTGTTGGTTACAGCAAAGGTATAGGTTTCGCTGTCCGTGGCCGAGGTATACACACCGTCGGCGCTTTCCTTTGCGATGGTGACACGCGCATTTTCAGCAGGGCCACGAACCACGGCAGTCGAAGTTTGATCAGCCGGATCGTTCACACCGGCGGGCGCATCAACGGTTATGCTGGCGGTGTTTGTGATCTGACCGGCATTCACATCTGCCTGTGTGGTAAGATAGGTGGCAACACAGGTGCGGTCCGTACCACCAGGTGCCAATGTCGGAATGGTACAGGCCACAGGCGTCCCGAAGAACGGATCGTTAATCGCGATATTGGTCAGGGTAACGGTGCCGGTGTTCACAACGGTGAGCAAGAAATTGATCGTCTGGTCCGCAGCGGTAAAGGCGGCAGGTGCTGTCTTGGCAAAATTATAGCTGGCAGTGCGCAGTGGACCATTAACATCCCCATCGCTGGTTTGCGTTGTGATCTCGGGAGACGACAGCGTCGCCGTATTCAACACTTCGCCACGGTCGATATCGGCCTGCGTCACCGTGTGCTGGTACGTGCAGGTCCGGCTGATCGCAGTCGGAGCAAGGGTGGCGATAGTACAGCTATATCCCGCATCCAGACTGTCCGTGACATTCAGGTTCGTCAGCGTTTGCGTGCCTGTGTTCTCGACCTCGAACACATAGGTGATCTGTTCCCCGACTGCGGAAAAGCTTGTGCGGTCCGGCTGCTTGTCGATGCTCGCAACCTTGGTGCCCGCACCTGCCTGCAAAGTTGCAGTGCTTGTATCGGTATCGCGTTGTTGTGGTCCCTGTGCGGGCTGGGCTGTAACCGTGGCAGTGTTGAAAATCGTCTCGAGGTTCACATCCTGTTGCTTGACGGTATAGGTTCCCGTGCAACTGTCACTGCCGCCGGGCGCGATGTTTTCCAGCGTACATACAAGGCCGGGAATCCGCGGGTCCGTCACAGTCGCGCTGCGTAGGGTCACGTTGCCCGGGTTGGACACCACAAAGGTATAAGTCAGCGTATCATCGAGCAGCACAAATTCGGCAGGGCCCTGCTTGTCCAACTCAACCATCGGGCTGGCGATGACAGGGACAGTCGCGCCTGCGGCGTCCGAAGTGATAATCGTCGTCGCCCCGTTGTTGTCATACGAAAAGCTGGCCGTGGCCGTGTTCAGCACTTCACCTGCATCAAGCTCGGCCTGCGTGATCCCGCTGCGCGTACCGGTACAGGTAAAGCTGGCGCCGATGGCAAGGGTCGCAGGTTGCACACAGACAGCAGGTGCTGTCAGGCGTGCGTCAGAAATGGTTATCAATTCTTCTGGGTTGCGCAGCGCACGATCGCCGGTGTTGGTGACGGTAAAGGTGTAGGAGATGCTGTCTGCCGGCAGGCTAACCGAGGCGGTGTTCGCGACTTTGGCAAGAGAGATCTCGGGGTTAAAGTCGGGTGAGATCTGCGCACTGACCTGATTGGACCGTATTTGACCTGCGGCCGCTGTCGCTGTGTTTACCACAACACCAGCGACGATGTCGGTAGGTGTCAGCACATAGTTGGCTGTACAACTACGCGTCTGATTGCGGTCCAGCGGCGCTGCAAAACAGGTAAAGGAGCCAATCTTGTTGTCTGTGATCGTAATCTGGGTAATGCCAAGGTTATCCGCCAGACGCACGTTGCCGGTGTTGGTTACGTCAAAGGTGTAAACAACGGTGTTGCCTGCCTGAAAGTTTGCGGGCGTAACAACGGGTGCGGTTTTAACCAGACTGATGGCCGGTTTCTGGTCTGCGGGTACAGTGACGGTGTCAGTGTTGGAATCGATTGTATCACCAGCGGGTCCGGCAATTGTAGCGGTCGCGGTGGCCGTATTTGTAACACCGCCATTATTGATGTCTGACTGGGTTGTCGGATAAACGCCCGACTGGCAGGTGATCGATGTGTCCGGCGCAATGATCGCAGCAGAGCATATGACCGCGACCCGATCGTCCGCGACAGTCGGGACCAATAGATCGACGTTACCTGTGTTGGTCAGGATATAATCATACTCAAGCCCGACGCCTATTTCACCAAACTGGCTGGGCGATCCCGCATCGAGCTGCTTGTCGAGGGTCAGACCGGTTGTGCGCACAGCGGGCACAGTCGCACTGTCGGTGTCACTATCGCTTTGACCGGCCACAGTGATTGAGGCGGTTGCCGTGTTTTCAAACTCACCGGCGTTGATGTCGGCCTGCACGACAGTATAGCTGGCCGTACATGTGACGCTGTTTCCCGGCGCCACAGGGCCTGCAGGGCAGGTCACGGCACCCGCAGTCGGATCGGTCACGACAGGCGCTGTCGGGAAGGTCACATTACCATTGTTGCGCACAACAAGCTGATAGCTGAGCACATCGCCAACACTATCATAATCTGCGGTAAGCGCTGTCTTGGTCAGCTCAAGGTCGACGGTGGCGGCCGGGCCCGGCAGTTCAACAGTATCCCTTTCGGTCAGCCGTCCGTTTTGGGGCGTGTCCGCCGATACAACGAGTGTATTGCTGAGCTGGTTTGCGCTGTCAGCGGCAAAGGCATCCACATCGGACTGCAAAACCGTGTAGCTGCCAGCGCATGTGAAGTCATCTTCTGGCGCAAGGTCAGGCACGTTACACACCAGTGCAGGGATCAGACTGTCGCTCACTGTGAAGTTTCTAAGCGTCACATCGCCGTCATTCCGGATCAGAAAACTGTAGGGCACAGTGGTGCCGGCATTGCCAAAAGCGGTGAGCGTCGTAGACTTTTCCACAAACAGAACCGGCGAGGCCGCAGGGCCCGTCACGGTCACGGTGTCGGATAATGTACCAAGATTGCCAAAATCCGGCACACCTGTTGCGCGTGCAATATTGGTGACCTCTTGCTGGTCAAAATCTTCCTGCGTGATCCGGTAGGTCGCGGTACAAACGGCAAAATCGGCTACGCCGCCAGGGTTCGTATCATTGATGACTGTCTTGTTACACGAGGGCGGCGCGGTCTTGTCATCGACCACGGCCAATTGCCGGATCGGGACCGACCCGATGTTTGTTACCGTATAACTGTAAGTAATAAGGTCACCCACAGCGTCAAATGTGGTGGGGCTGGCCGATTTCTCCAGCGTATAGCCGGGAGCAACTGTGACGATGTCACGGTTGGCCAGATTATTGCCGCGCGTGAAATCCCAGTAGTTGTCGTTCGGATCGCGGTCAAAGACCTGCGTAGTAGTCTGTCCTGTGGACAGGATGTTGGACAGCAAGGCCGAATTGGTCGAACTGAACCAGCCCGTGTTGAACGTGTTATTCCCAAATCCCTGCACCTGACCAAAGCTGGTTGTGCCTTCGTTGTTGGTAATGTCGGTCCGGACGTCCGACCAGTTACCAACGGTAAATCCATTGAGCCGCAGCGTGATGTCGTTTTGGTCAAAGCCGTTGACCTGCGTGTCGCCGTCATATGCCGAGAAGCGGACATAGACGTTGGACAGCCCGCCGCCGAAATAACTCGTACAACTGGCAAAGCCGCAATCAAGCGTCAGCGGATTATTGATGGTAAAGGGATTTCCACGGAATGCCACTGGCTCTCCGCTGTTCTGAAACCCGATAAACGCTCCCGCGGGATTGGAAAACTGATAGTAAACGTTACCATTCAGACCAACCAGAACAAAGGCCACACCACCAGCTTCGGGGTATTCGGCAGGTAGGGAGAGGGATGTGCCGGGGACGTTTCTGGTGAATGGTGTCGCCGACACTGATTGAACAGCGAGAAAGACAAACGCCGCTGAGATAATAAAAAATTCAACACGTTCCAAATGAACTTTTTCATACTAATCCAGCCACTTTGTCACCATACCAAGGGATGCAACAAATTAGCGTTTTTAAACTCAAAACACTGCTGAATTCCCGCATAGATTATGTTCAGCGATTGCCCTGCCAAACAAGGGGGAAAAGTTTTCGCCGCCTGCCAATGTGACCGTTTTTATCGCGATGTGACTTAAATGTTATTTGGCGCTACAAGGTTAACAGTTACATCCAGCTGTTATTTGTAATGCTCTTTGGGTCAAATACGGTATGAGATCGGCAGCTAATATCCCGCCTACCAACGGTTATCGCGCACACCTGAGAGTGGCCCGCAAACCGGTCCGATCAGCCGCTTTCGGTCTTTGGCTCGCGCTCCACCATATCGATTTGCGCACCGGCGCCTGAGACATAGCGGCGGCCGGATTTCAGAACCGGAGTGTTCTTCGACGCCCCCACGCTGCGTTCGCGCAACACAATATAGAGCCCGCTCAGCATCACGATGCCCGCGCCTACCCATGTGCTTGGGTCGCCAACCTCGTCAAATATTAGGATGCCGTATCCGGCGGCCCACAAAATCTGGCTGTATTGCATCGGTGCCACAACCGCCGCATCGCCGCGCCGGTAGGCCGCGATAATGCAAAGCCCCGCAAAAAACGCGAGGATCGATACAATGCCCATGAGCCCCAGATGCGCCAGCGGCATCGGCACATAGACCATCGGCAAAAACGCCGCCATCATCAGGAAATTGGCCACCATAGGATAGAGCATCAAGACCGCGCTCCGCTCGGCCCTCCCGATCTTGCGCACCACGACCGAGGATGTTGCACTGCCCAGAGCGGCCACAAGGGCCGCAAGATGGCCCGTTTCAAACGGGGCGGCACCAGGGCGCAAAACTACCAGAACACCGGCCAGTCCCAGCAGAACCGCGAACCAGCGGTGTGGCCCGACCCTCTCGCGCAAGATGGGGATCGCCAGCACGGTGATCAGCAGGGGCGTGGCAAATAAAATCGCATAAACCTGCGCAAGCGGCAGCACCGAAAACGCATAAAACGCCGAGGATGCCGTGAGAACTGCCGCCGCCGTGCGCAGGGCGGTCCACCACGGATGCACCGGCCGCAGTGTTCCGGCTGTCGCGTCGCGCATCAACATTACCGTTGCCAAAGGAAAGCTTAGCAAGACAGAAAAGAATATGATCTGGAACGGGGAATACGTCGCGCCAAGGTATTTCACCACCACATCGTGGGTGGCAAACAGGGCAAAAGAACACAGGGCGATCAGTGCCGCCTTGAGATTGGATCGAGAAGTCTCGGGCATCGGGTCGTCCTGTTGCGGCTCCGCTCTGGTCTAACGCCTTTGCCCGAAGGGTCAAGCGGCGCGCGCGGGCCGCTGCGACAAAGCATATAAAACCTTTGGTGCATACAATTCATGGGGCAAAGTGTTTGGCTGCATGGCCTTCCACCCTGAATCGCCGCGTCATTGTTGCAGGTGGCGCAGCAGGACAGTACATGGTTTAAAACTGCTCTCAAACATCAGGCGGGGACCATGCCGGCACCAAGTAACAGTAAAACACCAGTCGATCTTTTCATCATTGGTGGCGGGGTGAACGGGTGCGGTATTGCACGCGATGCGGCGGGGCGGGGTCTGAGTGTAACGCTGGCAGAGATGAACGATCTCGCCTCCGCCACCTCCTCCGCCTCGACAAAACTGTTTCACGGTGGCCTGCGCTATCTTGAATATTTCGAGATTAACCTCGTGCGCCACGCCCTCAAGGAGCGGGAGGTTTTGTTGCGCGCTATGCCCCACATTTCATGGCCTATGCGCTTTGTCCTGCCGTATCATGCCGATATGCGGTATGAGGGCGAAACGCCGGTTTCAAAGATCCTGAGCATTGTGATGCCATGGATGCGCGGCCGTCGCCCCGCGTGGCTGATCCGGTTGGGGCTTTTTGTGTATGACAATCTAGGCGGACGAAAATTGCTGCCCCCCACCCGCAGCATCTCGCTTCGCGGCACCCCTGAGGGTGCTCCGCTGGAGGCGCGGTTTGAGAATGCGTTCGAATATTCCGACTGCTGGATCGAGGACAGCCGCCTTGTTGTTCTGAACGCCCGCGATGCCCAAAACCATGGGGCGCGCATCCTGACACAGACAAAAGTAATCTCCGCTAACCGCGTGGGTGATATGTGGGAAGTGCAAACAGATGGTCCTGCTGGTCCGCAGTCGCACCACGCGCGCATCCTTGTGAACGCAGGCGGCCCATGGGTCGGCGACATCATCCAGACAAAGCTGCGGGTAAACTCCTCCGAGGGGGTCCGTCTGGTGCGCGGCTCGCATATCGTCACGCCCAAACTTTATGATCA
>NZ_RAQK01000005.1 GCF_003610455.1 Sulfitobacter guttiformis
CTGATCATGATACGCTTTTTGATACCCCTGAAACGGTCTCACGCGACCCCCAATGAGACGGTGTGAGACCCCATGAGTTACACCCTTGGAACGGCTGCAAAAGCCACTGGAAAAAGTAAAACCACAATCCAGCGCGCTATCTCAAAAGGCACTATATCTGCACATAAAGAGAAGAATGGCCGATATTCCATCGACCCTTCCGAGCTGCACCGCGTCTTCCCTATGGTGTCCACTGATACCGTCGCGCAGGGGTCTCAAGTGGACACTTCGCGACCCCCAGATGAGACCCCCCTTCAAGTGAAGGTAGAAGCATTGGAAGCGATGTTGGAACGAGAGCGCGAAGCACTGGCAGAAATGCGGTCAGATAGAGACGCTTGGAAGCAACAAGCTAGGGCACTTTTGAGCGCACCAGAAAGCAAACGCCGTAGATGGTGGCCCTTCCGATAACATAGCCGTCAAAGTGCCATAAACCTTCAACAACTCAATCTGTTTTGAACGGGGTTTGTGGCAGCGGGAAACAGGCCGCTTTCAAGAGATGCCAATATCGAGGGTTTTTGGCGCGATCCTAAGATCGGTAGTGCGGACTTTCGTGCCATTCGCTGCGGACGCGAAAGTCTGGATGGTGCTGCCGCAGCAGCATCCGTTGAGGAGGTCGGGGACTTGGCCAAAACCGACAATTTCGACCAATATACTCGCTCCAGATACAAAATCTTGCCGACGACAAAATAGGTCATTTAAGCTGACCCAATATTCGGTTAGGCGTCGTTTTCCAGATCGAGGATTCCGCTCATGCTGTTCCAACTCGCCTATGTAAGTTTGTCACGGTTAAAGTTAGACGAAACCACTTTGTCTGACATCTTAGAAGCTTCTCAGCGAAACAATGCCAGAGACGAGATCACCGGCATTCTAATGTACCATGATGATATGTTTTTCCAAGTGCTGGAGGGTGATCGGTCCGCAGTTGAAAACTGCTATTACGAGCGGATTAGCCATGACCCTCGTCACGAAAGCTTATCACTCATGTGGACTGATGCGGTCAAGAGTCGAACATTTTCGGACTGGGCGATGGGGTATGTGGGACCAGATGAAATTGGCCAATACACACAGAACAGCTTTCAGTCCTTGTCCTGTCTAAAGAGCGACGAAGCTGTGGCCGCGAATACCAACGGGATAGCATTGGAACTTGCCCGATTGATGTTCTTGGATTTCAAAAAGCGCGTTTGATCGAGGAAATTTGACCGGACAGGCTACTTAGGTGGCATCGCTTATCACGCATGCCTGTAGGCTGGCACCGGCAAAACTTTTCTCGGTCCCGCTCGGTAGTTTGGGCTCAAAGCGGCCCTTCGCTGCGCTTGCATCACTGCCCCAGAAACCACCCTTTTTGAACGGTCTAAGAAGGCTGATAGCCAACCTCTTTCTGGTGGCGCACTGCAACGACCAGAGCCACGTCCTGCTGCAAGCGATAGAGCGCAACATAGCCACTGGCGCCAAAGCTGATCGGCCACTCCTGAAACTCTGGGTCCATGTCATCGACGGGACGGCCGACATCTGGATGGTCCGCAACGATCTGCATCCCGTCACGGATCGCACCTGCCGCACGTCTGGCGGCATCAGGGTTTTTCTCGGCAAGAAAACGGTAGAGGCGCTGAACATCTGCCAGCGCCTCGGGCGACCAGATCAGTTGTGGCACTCAGGCGGCTCCTGATCGTCACCAGCGGCAAGCTGGGCCAGCCAAGCATCCGCTTCGGCATGCGTCACGTGCAGCCCGGTCTCCTGATAGGCGTTCCAGGCGCGGATACCGTCCTGGCGAAATGCTTCGCGTTTTTCCTCGCGCTCGACGTATTGGGCAATCGCCTCGCGCATCATCCAATGCGGGGATCTGTCCCGCGCTTCGGCAAGAACTTTCACGCGGCTGTGGACGTCTTCGTCCAGTTTAACGGCAATGGGCGTTGGCATGGCTTTTCCTCCATAGGTATCACCTTATAATACCCATAGAGTAAAACCATTACCAGAGCTTATCTGGGCAGGTATTACACGCCGCGTTCAGCCATGCGCTTCAGCTCGTCAGAAATCTTCAACTCTAGGGCAGCCCTGCGACCTCTGGCCATAAGGTCAGCCTCGTCTGCAAAATCCAGAATAAACCCCGCGAGATGCCTCATCTCCATCAGGTCTTCTTCTGCAAATGGCAGTGGCTGTCCTTGGTTTTTGGCATCGTTCATTCGCTTGGCGATCTGGGTCACGTTGTTGCCGACCTTGTTCAGCGCCCCCTTCATGGACAGCAGCGCCTCGGCCAGCTCTGCATCGGGCATAGCCATGCCGTTGGTATTCCGGATCACGTTGCGCAGCGCTTCGCTGCGGTTACGGATGCCCGCCTCTTTCAGCTTGGCATCGAACTGGGCAAGGTCCGCAGGTGAGACACGACACACGATCACTTCGGTCCTGCTGCCCCTCTCGATCTGAATGTCCCGCATGAGCTGCGCACAGCGATAAACCGTGCGCACAGTGACGCCGTATTCGCGGGCAAGCATCTGCGGGCGGACGCCCTCTCTGACTTTCTTGGCGATGGATTGGCGGGTTGTGTGATCAAGTTTACGGGTCATTTGTCACAAATGTCATACGTTGCTATTTCCTGCCACCCTCACACAAGCCAAAACACCTCTTTTTTGCTGGCCGTGTAAAAATCGCCTCATCGGAGAACGGCAAAGACCGTGATGGCCTCTGGTGTCCTAGGTGCAGATGTGAAGGGGTGTTGCAGTTGCAGGATATGCGCAATGTTAACCAAAATTGCATTTTGGCCTCCGCGCGGTGTTTTTTGGTTCGCCCAGAACAGCACGTTTCAGGCAATCAGGGCTTCCGCTGCTGGGTCCATCTTGAAGCGCAGAAACACACTCCCACCCCCGACTTGTGACTTTCGGTATTCCTCGGAGATTGCTTGGTGCCAATTTTAGGGCCGTAGAAGCGCATCTCTGTCCGAAGGCTTAATTACTAACGCCAACCTTCCATAGCTCTCTACGACGCGCTCTAGCGGCTCCTGTGACGCTTTCAGAGCCACTTCCTGCCCTTCCCCTGTTCTCTGTTGCCAGACGGGCTGTTTTGGGCCTTTGCATATTCTAAGAAATTCCACCGCCTGACCACTTGCAGCGGCGGAGCCGCAGGGGGCGAAGTTGGGGAAAACCGTTCAACAAGCGCCAAAACCAATCCAAATTTTTATCCAAAAGGAACGCAGTTCCCTTATTTCTATAGGTTTCTTATTTCAGGGGCTTGTAACCTTATGAAAATAAACATGGAATCAGATTAGGAAACACTTTTCGGGACCTTAAACACACCTTTCGGGACTCTTAAACACACCTTTCGGGACTTCTAACACTTATTGACCACTAAGAAAGTGTTAGTTAGAGGTTTGGTATGGGATATGCAGTGAACAGCGCAGAGACAAGCAGCCATGACCCCGCCCAACTGACTAAGGCGGGCGAGCTGGCCGATGGCCAATACAGCGAGCGGGCTTTACGCAACCCGCCGAGTTTGCAGGCGCTCAAGTTGCAAGATGTGCTGATGAAGAACGCGGGCGGCAAGATCGCCGATGATAAGTGGCACGAGCTGCCGCTGGCCACCTTCAAACAGGTGAAGGGATTTCGTAATCTGACCCATGAAGACGTGGTGCGGCTCTTTGAGGAGCTGCGCAGCGTGACCATGCGCCATGTGAACAATGCAGAGGGACACACCGCCATTTATGGCCTGATCGCCGTGGGCCGTGTGGACATGGACGAGGGCAACGGCAAGTTGCGCTACAAGTTCGATGATGAGTTTCGCAAAATCGTCGAGCAATCGAATCTCTACGCCATTCTGGACTATCGCGCCGGCCTCGCCATGTCCTCGCGCTACGCCCATCGTCTGCATGAGATGATCTCATTCCGCGCAGCTCGTGAAAGACAAATGGAACGCTTCACGGTCGAAGAGCTTCGCGCTCGTCTTGGTGTCCAGACAGGCAGGCTCGCGACATGGACTGCCTTCAAGCAAAAGGCGCTCGATGCCGCCATTGATGAGGTTAACCAATCGAGCCGCTTTCGTGTCAGCTATCGGATCACGAAGCGCGAGCGCCGCAAGACCGCAGAAGTCGAATTGGCATGGGAAGTCAAAGAGGCCCTCGAAGACGCCAAGAAGGAACAGGAGGCCCACTCGGTTGCCCGTAAGGGCAGACGGGCCGAAGCCAAGGTGCGGTTGTCCTTCCCTGAAACCGGCAGCGTCAAATACACCGATCCGTGGGAGCAGCTGGCTCGCGATAATTCAAACTGGGATCACGGCAAGATTGCGGATGCGTTCCGATCGTTCTGCTCTCAAAAGGGGATCAAGCTGGGTGCGAAGAACATCGAAACGGTGTTTGTGAACTTCTGCAAAAGCCAGAAAAGGGTCTGATCATGATACGCTTTTTGATACCCCTGAAACGGTCTCACGCGACCCCCAATGAGACGGTGTGAGACCCCATGAGTTACACCCTTGGAACGGC